>JAGUXE010000179.1 GCA_020061995.1 Ignavibacteriales bacterium
AGTTTCAAGGACTGCAAATACGAAAAGTATAAATCCCCAAAATATCAGAAAATGTAAAGTCCCTGCAATGGGTTCTCTCAATAGTTTAGATTGTCCAAATGCAATGATAAAAACATTTTTTAAGCGAGTACCAATGTTTTCAAATCGATTTTCGGGTTGCCCTATTTTAATTTTGCTTACTAATTTTTTTATACTAAACGCAAAGAACCCAATCGCAAGAATAAAAACAGGTATAAAGATAAAATTCTTTAACTCCATACTTCTCAATAAATATTTGAAAAATTAAAACAGCTAAACATCCTATTTGGATTCAGTACTTTTCTTAATACCAAAATAAATTGATGCGGACATCATGACTTTTACTACAGTCCAAATTGAAAAAATGACTGCACCTGCTTTTAGTGATTGGCTCAAATTGTGAATATAAAGCAAATCCAAATAAAATGTGCCAAGCAAAACAATTACAATATTTCCTAAAAACATTGAAGAAACAACTGCAAAATATTTCTTGTAACGCTCAACAATTAAACCGACCAAATAAGCAGCTATAGGGAATGAAAGTAAATAACCACCCGTCGGTCCAATTAGTCTTGCAAAACCAATTGTTGCATCAGCGCTTATTGCAAAAACAGGAAGTCCAATTAATCCAAGTGTTAGATAAATAATCTGACTTTGGAAACCTCTTTTTGAACCTAAAAACGCCCCTGCTAAAACAACTGCCATTGTTTGCAAAGTAAAAGGTACAGGTTTAACCGGAACTGCGATTTGTGCTGCAACAGCAGTCAATAATGCAAATGAAATTGTTAAAGTAAGTTTGTTTGAAAGTATTTTTGTAAGTCTCAGAGCAAATGTAGATTTCATAATTGATTCCATAATTAACTAATCTCCTTGTTAAATTAATTTTCGAAAAAAGTCTTTTGTTAAATTTATAACTGTATCAAATTTAGGATTTGAGCCTTCAAAAGGATGCTTAATGTCAAAGGTATGTCCTGCATTCGCAATTATTTCAAATTGAGTTTTTAATTTGTCAGACCAAGAATATAATAATTTTGCTTCTTCTACAGGTACTGCTAAATCTTGTTCGCCATGAATTATCAATAAATCTCTATTAAATGTCTTAACTGCTTTTTCTATATTTAATAAATCATGCTTGTTTCGTTCTATATCATCGAGTAACGAAATATTTAATTTCATAGCTTGCCCGGTTCGAGCATTAACTATATTAAAAGAACCGGTCTCACGCCATTTTTTCTTTTGTCTATCTGAATAACGATCTAACTTTGCGATTGAAGCCCAAGCTGCCACTGCAGTTACATCACTATTCTTGGCGGCCGTTAAAATTGAAATTGCTCCACCTCGACTGTGCCCTAACAGAAATATTTTATCACTAATTTTTAGATCAAAATAATTTGTTTTAAGAGCATTTATAACTTGATTTAACTCACTAATCTCAATAGAAAAAGTATTTTTTGCAAATAGTTCAGGTTCAGTAAATTCAGTTAAACTATTCCCCACACCATTATGAGAGAAATTAAAAGTTATTACATTAAACCCAATTTCTGCGAATGAACCCGCTAAATATGGACCAAAACCCCAATCCTTAAACCCCTTGAATCCATGAACAAAAACTATCGTTGGTTGTACTTTTTGAGAATCTTTTCCGAAAGAAGTAATATTCAATTTATATCCTTCGGAAGTATTTAGAATATAATTTTTAATCATAGATTGACAAATATGCTACTAATGGCATGAAAAGTCAAGGAAATCAAATTTTTGAAATCCAAAATAAAAGTTTATTTTCCTCAGGAGTATAGAAAAAGATACGACCCTTAGAATAAGTGTAGTTTCTGGTTTATTGAGTTTTTCTCATATTGTAGAAATTATTATCAATTCTTAAAAATTGTTAATTAAGAACTGTTTTTTGTAATGATTTTGCACTTTAATTAAAAGTCGAATAAATACATTTTTTGGAATAATTTTTGAACTATATGTTTACGAAAACTTAACAAATTAAATATGGAGAAAAAAATGCGTCTATCTAAAGTTCTTTTCGTATTCCTTATTTCATCAATTCTACTTTTAGCTTCCAACCCATTTAAAAAAGGTGATGACAAAAAACGTGGTTTTATTGGTGTTGATGCTTGCACGATGTGTCATAAATCAGAAAAACAAGGAAAACAACTTGATATTTGGAAAAGTAGTAAACACTCAAAAGCTTACGAAACACTGTTAACCGAAGAAGCTAACAAAATTGCAATCGAAAAAGGTTTCACAACTCCTGCGGCTAAAACCGAAGCCTGTTTAGTATGCCATGCTTCAGGGTACAATGCTGAAGCATCTTTAATCGGAAAAAAATTCAAAGTTGAAGATGGTGTTCAATGTGAAACTTGTCACGGTGCAGGCGCTGATTATAAAGACATGAAAGTTATGAAAAGTCGTGAAGAATCAATTAAAAACGGATTATTAGTATTTGAAGATATTGAAAAATATTGTGTTACTTGCCATAACTCAGAGAGCCCTACTTTCAAAGAATTCAATTTTCAAACATCTTGGGATCAAATTAAACACCCAGTTCCAGCAGATCGGAAGAG
>JAGUXE010000195.1 GCA_020061995.1 Ignavibacteriales bacterium
GGGTCCTATCTTTAAAAATTGAGCTGCCGTTGTTCCCACTTTAGAAGTACTTCTTTCAGGCTGAGCTTGAATTGAAGTGGTAAACAGCGAAACTGTAACCATTAAAATTATAAATTGAAATATTTTTTTCATTTGTTTAATCTCCGGATTAAAAATTTTGCTTAAATCACTCTCCCTGTAAATTCACAGGGAGAATAATTCTGTTTTCAAACTATTTAATAACTGCAAATCTTCCTATTTTTTCACCTATGCCATCAGAGTCAACATGATAAATGTAAACACCGTAAGCTATACGTTGACCTTCGTAACTTAATAAATCCCAATGAGCTGTAGATGATAAATCATCTTTATTAATTGTCTGAACCAACTCACCCGTGATTGTATAAATACGAATTGTACATTTAGGAGGAAGATTTCTAAACTGAAGATCTCTGTCTCCTCGCATCTCAGCAGTTAGACCGGATCCTTCCGATGGACTAAATGCAACGTAAGGATTTGGAACAACATAAATGTTACTTAGATTAGCTTTAGCTTTTTCAACATCCAATTTAGCCGACTTAGTTTCGAATACATAAGTATCGCCGGTTTTGAATGGCTTTAAAGTTTTCACTTGATACACATCGCCATTTTTTGGTAATACTAAAGTTTTTGTTGTATCAATAATAAATTTCACTTCAAATGATGTTGTTGAACCACTTGATGTTGTTGGTCTTAATACAATAGTTTCACCAAGGTCCCATCTGCCGTTGTTTCTTGTTTTAGGGTCAGATTCATTAATCAGATAAACTCCTTTTACATTTTCACTTGTATTCCATACCTTAAATGGAGTTACAATGACAATGTTTGATTGGTTTCTGACAGTATCACCTGGGAACTGATATTTTCCGTCTGCTAAAGTATCTAGATCATTCCATCTGATTTCCCAATCTGCACGATACTTAACTTTAGGATTACCGATAGTTGCCGGAGAAAAGATTGTATCCAACAATGTAGTTTGACTTGAAGCAAACTTTGAATCTCCAAAATTAATTTCTAAAGGATCATTTTTAGCATATACTTTTAATCCGTAGAAACTTGGATTTCCATCTTCAAAAGAGACTAACTTACTATTTTGAACTGTAAAATAGCGGTAACTAACTCGATACTGTTTATTCGCAGTCAAACTTCCGGTAGAAGTTCCACGAATTCTTCCGCTTTCAAGATTAACAAAATACTTAGTTGGGTCAACCAAAGTATTATTTTCATCAAACACTTGAACTGAACCGGAAGTTATATCTGATTTACTTAGCGAAACAAATACAGTATCTTTTGAGATTATCTTTTCATCAAATCCTGTTGAATCAAGAATACTATAAGTAACACTATCAGAAAATACCATTTTAAATAAGCGATCTTCAACGGCTAAATCCTCCATTACTTTGATAAGAATTTTACCGGTTGAATTACCAATAACAGCTGTCGGAGCACCATTTACACCTGCAGCAGCTCCAACCATTCCACTTGAAAGTGGTCCGGGAATAACCATCGCCGTATTAACATCAAAAATAAGTTTTCCTGTAATCGGATCGCGTTGAATAACAGATTGTGATTCAGAAGGAGCCAATTCTTTTCCTACTTCAACACTTCCGCCGTCGTAGGAAACAACAGCATAATAGTATGTAACACCATTTTTAACAGTTGAATCAACATACTCATGAACTAATCCGGTATTCTCACCAACAAAATATTTTATTGCTCTTCCCTGATATTCAATTGGATGAAATCCTTGAAGTGAATCTATTAAATCGAATTGAGCCCGCTTTCCTGTATTAGGATCAAATAATGCTTGTCCTAAGAAAGGAATTCCGTTCCCATCAGTAATTGTATAAACATCAGAGAATGTATAATCTTCACTTCTGTATATTTTATAACCCTGGAAATCTTCTTTATTTGTTAAAGGATCAACTGATTTCTCAGCTCGGGTATCCCAATATAAAGTTACACGTTTATCACTGCCAACAACTTTAACTATAGGTTTAAGTGGTGGTTGTGCGAAACGATAATCAGCCTCAACTACTCTGGTAGAAGTTTCAGCATTTAATACTAAATCATTTAAATTATCACCGAAAAGAATTGCCATTGAGAAACGTTGTGTCTCTCCTTTTGCTAAACTTAATGGACCTGTTCCAAAATTAAAAATGTTATCACCTGCAATTGAGAGAAGTTCCTGGTTTGCATCGATGGTATCTGAAGATAACCATTCCCACATCAAAGAAACATTTTTAGGAACATTTGGGAGTGAGTTTGTGTAAGCCGCGGCATGAAAACTTGTAAGTCCAATTTGATCTGATTCAGAAATATCTCTCAAACCAAAATTAGGTTCTGATCCTGCCCATTTATAACCAGACATTTGCATATCAGATATTAATTCACCATCATCATACTTATTATTGTTATTTGCATCAAAATACCAGCCTTGAGAAGGAGAACCATCCCCCTCACCATAATCAGGTCCAGGGTAATTTGGAGAATCAGGACCAATACCATCGATACCAATATCGTCTCTTGCCGGATCCCAATCACCGTCTTCATCACCTTGATATCGAGGTTTAGGAGCACCGAATACTGCGGTATATTTTGCAACATCCGAAATACCGAATGTCAATGGAATAGAAATTCCATCAATATAATTACCTGAGGTATTAAATGGATTTTCATCAGTTATACCATCATCATCATTATCCACTCCATCAATTGAATTTGTTGGGGATTCAAGAAATTTCCATCCGAAATAGCCTGCAGCTCTTCCTCCGGTACCTTTCATATCATCATCCCAAGCATAAACCATGCTTCTTGCTCTTTGTGGATAAGGTGTTGCCAAATCACCGGTAGGAGGAATAAAATAAGCTCGATCGTCACCATAATCAGCAGGTCCACCAACGTGAGGATCACCGTGCATACCGAAATATGCTCTAGGAATATCTTTTTCACTTGCATTTGTTATCTGGTAAACGAGAAAAATAACATCTTCAGCAAGTGGATTATTAAACTGAATAATTCGAACTTCAGCGTCAAGACCTAATCCCCGTTTTAAAGAATCGGATGGAAAAGGATAGTATGGATTTTGACCAACAAATCCTTGATTTGTATAATCATCAAGCACATAATAAACTTCTTCATCAGGTGCTGTTGCTTGATCGCCAAGAAATGCTGGCCAAATATATTTGCCTGCGCCCGGTGAGTACCATCTTTCAGGCCAAGAATCCGGTTTACCGTCACCATTATTATCAGGAGCATTTAATCTTGCAATTTCAAGTGAGTTTGGATCGGCATAACCTGATTTGGGTAACCAACCCCATTTTAAAGTTCCATCGGTAGAGTAAGCGCCTTGACCTGTGAGTACAAAAGAATCATCAACAATAATTACTTTTTCTTTTGTTCCGTTAGCAAGATCTGTTTCTACTTCAGCTGCGGCTAAAGGACCGAATTCAAATCCGTATCCTAATCCCTGCCAAACCAGATCAGCAATGTTGCCAAGATAATTCGGTTTACAAATAGAACCGTAATTGAAAACTACAGTTGTTATTTTATTTCCTTTAATGATAACTTCTCTAATTTCTCGAGGATCACCACTAACTTTATAAACTTTACCCGGTTTATAAATATCACCATAAATCCTTATCATATCTTCATATGTAAGTTTTTTAATATTGAAGTTACCATACTCATCTTTTTCTTGCGCCATAAATGGAATTGAAAAAAAGAATATCAAAAGTAACGTCAGAGAATATTTTATTTTCATATTGAAAACCTTTGTTGCTTTTTATTAATTAAACAATACTGAAAAACCAAGTCGAACTTCTCTAGGTCTGTTAACTCTTTCCGGACGATTTGAATAATAACCATCTATTTGACTCATCCCGAATAAACCTGCATCACCACGTTCAATTCTTCTTTTAAGTTCACTGAAATTAACTGCATTCTGAATTTGCTCCACATTTGATAATGCTCTTCCTGAACTAGCATAAACGGCTAACTCATTTTGTATATCAAAGAGATTTTCTACTTGAACAAAGAGTGAATATCTAATCGAACCCATTCTGAAGAATTTTTCAAATTTCATATCAACATTCCAATTGAGCGGTTGATTTCCGGCATTTTGTTCATATCTGACCTGCACTAATGTTGTTGGTAAGGCAGGAGTATATGGTGTTCCGGTTTGAAGATTGAAAACTAATCCCAAATTCCAATCGTCTGGTTGAGTAAACGAAATTGTTCCGTTAATAACATGTGAACGGTCAAAACTAAGCGGAACTAAATAAGTTTCAGACTGTTTTCCTGATTGTTCACTGAAGAACAATTCAGCAGAAGGTTCAGTTCGGTTTCCTTCAGCAATAGAAAAAGTATAATCAAGTGATGCTGAAAATAACTCGCCTGGTGATCTTCTCTTTAATAATGAGAATGTAATACCTCTTGAGTTCGCATAAGATAGATTAGTTAATAAATTATATGCTCTACCCGATGCAGTATATATTGATTGAGTGTAAATGTAATTACTTACATCTTTATAAAAACCTGTGACATCAAATTTCAGATCATCAGTAAGCTGTTGTTGTAATCCCATTTCATACTGAACTGATTTTTGCGGCTCAACATTAGGATTTCCGAATGTAGGCGTTGATCCTACGTTTGTAACATAAAATCTGCTATTAGAATATAGACTTGATAATGAACCGATTTGATAGAAGTGCCCATAAGAGAGTCTTATAATCGCTCTATCGGTAATCGGATACGACATACTCACTCTTGGAGAAACCGTATGTTTAATTTTTGCTTTTTCGTTATAAGCAGTTATATAACCAAAAAGTGAATCGGTTAAGTTACGGGAAATAGCTGCATTATAATCAGCAGCAGGATCAAACATTTCGTAACGGATACCGGCATTTAAAATAAAGGATGATTCAAATTCGATTTTATCCTGCAAATAAGCAGATAAACTCATCGGGGTTCTTGAATATGTGTTATATAATGCAGGTGACGTAGGAATTCTTCTGATTAGTGTTAATGCAGAATCATATAAAAGATCGTCATTTGTAAGGTTTGTAAACAGTCCATCTTTTAGTTTTCCGAATTCGACAGAATAACCTTCAAAGTCAATAGTATGTAAGCGTGCTTCAGCACCTAATTTAATTTCATGAATATCAAATAATTGTGCTACAAGGTCCCCCTTAATGCCGGTTGTTGTGGTTTTTCTATTTTCACGATAGTTGCTTGTTCCCCCTGAGTATAATCCGGAGTTACCAATACCTCTGCTATATAGATTTGGAAGATAACCGGGATCATCTATACTTTCATACAAATAATATTTTCCGATATTATACCCGTGTGAAAGCTTTAATGTATAAAACATATTGTTGCCAACGGTGTGGGTTAAATCTATAGCTTGCAATAAACCTGTACTGTAACTGGTTCCGTCACCGGCAGGATTATATTTATAAGCGAAATCATAATTTTTTGATTCACCTTTATCAAAAACTATTTCATATTTAGTTTTAAATGTTGAAGAGAATCTATAGCTTAAATTACCCTGAATATTATAGCTTTGGAATGGATTCATTGCAACATAATTGCCGCTTCCTGTGGGAGCACCGGTACTGGTTGGATCATAAGGTCTAAAGAAATATGCATCGGATGATGATTTCTTACGAGGATCTCCCGTTCTGAAATTATCCGGTGATAAATATGAATCATCCGGGCGATACAATTCTTGTCCATAAATGCTTCCCTTGAAGTTTTCAAAAACACCTGAAAAGTAAAACTTTGCATCATTAACTAAAGGTATCGGACCACCAAATGTTGCTTCCAATCTTCCTCTATTAATAGGATCAATATCTTCAATGTTGGGAAATAATTCTTTTCTTGCTGTTAAATAATCCCCCATATACCCTCTTAAACTAAGAGAGTATTTATCGGAACCTTCTTTAGTAACATAATTCACTACACCTGAAAGAGCATTTCCATACTGCGCACTAAATGTACCTGTTGAAACTGATACTTCCTGAACAGCGTTGGTCGCAATTCCAATTGATCGTTGGTTTCCGTAAGGATCATTAAGTGAAACTCCATTTAATGTAAATGCAATTTCATTCGATCTTCCTCCCCTCACGTGAATTGTACCGTCATTACCGGTAACTACACCTGCTTGGAGTTTAATAATATCAGTTATCTGATCAACAGGAAGTTCACTGATATTTTCTGCACCAATTGAAACAGTAGGATTTGTTAAATCCTGTCGTATAAGTGGATTTCTGTCCCCTTGCACGATTACTGCTTCTAAATCGATAGCTCCAATTGATAATTGAAAATTGAGACGTGAGGTGAAATCAACATTAACACGTACATCATTATTTGTGACTTTTTGAAATCCGACGACGGATGCTGTGACTCGGTATAAACCGGGAGGGACATTAAGAATTACATAATTACCGTTTACATCTGCGGAAGAACCAAGATTAGTATCTTCTATATAAACGTTTGCAAATGGAATAGCTTCACCGGTCTCTTTTTCAGTAACGGTTCCTATAATTTTTCCGGATGACTGAGCAAACAGATTAATTGAACCTAGATGTAAGAGAACGATCAGGATTGGAAGCAGTAAGCGAATTTTATTCATTAGCAGCTCCGATATTTTGAATAATTTTTACGTCATTTTAACTATCACTTTGACGTAAATCGATTAATTATATTGATTGAAAATCTTCAATACCATCTATGTTGAAGGTAAATAAAAATTTCAACTTCGAATATACCATACATCTGATTGTATGTCAACAAAAACAGGTTATCACTGACCATTTAACATCACTTTTAATCGATTTCTTCCTTTATACTCCTCGAAGAATTCCGACTTAAGATTATTACCACTGAAAATTTTTAGTTGTTAAATTAATATAGGATTGCCTAAGTTCGTATCCATGAATTTATTACAGTATGGGAAGTTATAAATTAACTCCGGGTGTAATGTAAGTCGCTTCTCTTTAAAGACGAAAAATATTTCGCTTTCTTCGACTTGCACAATTTACACTTGAGATTAATTTTTTTGTTGCCGAAGATTTTATTTTTAAGGAAATCTAGCTTTTGAATCGCAATACAAAAAGATTTGCAATTTCAGTAGGTCTCTTACTCTTCATCCTTACGTATGGGACGGTCGGGTTCTATTTCCTTTCCGATGGAAAAAATAGTCTGATCGATTGTTTCTATATGACTTTTATAACAATTACGACAATCGGGTATGGTGAACTGCTAACTTTTTCAAATCTCGAACACGCCAGAATTTTCATAATCTTTTTAGCTGCTACCGGGATAGGGGCTTTTACTTACATCTTATCTAATATAACAGCATTTGTAATAAGTGATGAGTTACTTAAAAATTATAAAGAGAGAAAAATGAAAGAAATAATCAAGAAATTAGAAAATCATTATCTTATCTGTGGTAGTGGCGATATTGGACATAGGATTGCAGAAGAATTAAAAGAGACTAAGCGTAGTTTTATACTTATCGATAAAGAAATTCATCAAGATTATCTGGCGGCAAATCCGGATTTGCTTTTCCTCCATGGCGATGCAACAGATGAAGAAATTCTGACTGACGCAGGAATCGAAAAAGCTAAAGGACTTTTTGCTGTTACCGGAGATGATAATTATAATCTCGTAATAACTTTTACAGCTAAACAGTTGAATAATAATTTGCGGATTATTAGTAAAATTCGTGACATAAAAAATGGTGACAAAATAAAAAAAGCCGGTGCAGACTCTGTCATTTCTCCTTATAATGTCGGTGGTTTAAGAATTGTTTCGGAAATGGTTCGTCCGACGGTAGTCTCTTTTCTTGATACGATGCTAAGGGATAAAGAAAAAAGTTTAAGAATAGAAGAGATTAAAGTTTCTTCTAAAATGAATGGTAAAAAATTAGCCGACTTTAATTTTAGCATTAAGAATGAAGCTTTGTTAATAGCATTAAAAATTAAAGAAGACTGGCTATTTAATCCGGATGGCTCAACTGTTTTAAGCAAAGATGATGTATTAATCGTTATGGCAACCCCAGAAGCTAAAAACAAAATTGAAAAACTATTTTTGGAAGGTTATGAATAGCCTTATTTAACTTATATGAAATTTATAGAATGATCTGAAAATTTTACGATAACTTCATTCTACATAAAAATAATTTACTTGACGCATGTTACGCAGATTACTAAACCTCCAAAGTTACAATGAATGTTTTTACGCTAATATTCTTGATTTTTTGTCCAACAAAGATGTGTCAGGATTTATCTTTTGCCAAAACCCTGGAGGTGTTCTAACATTTGAGTAATGTGAGTTACTTGATTTGAACCTCAATTAGTATCTAAAATAATTCGTCGACAGTAATTAAACTTCTATCAAAACTAATAAATTGGATTAATATGAAAAAACAAAAATTAATCAGAATCGTATCAACTTCAATACTCACACTTTTAGTTACATTATTCATCACCGGATGTGCACATGTAATCCCAATTGAAGCTTGTTTAAATGATGAACTTTATGGTTTTTGGGGAGGCTTGTGGCATGGAATCATTTCACCTGCTTCATTTATACTTAGTCTATTTAGTGATTCGATAGCTATGTATGCAGTGAATAACAACGGTAGCTGGTATGATTTTGGTTTTGTATTAGGAGCCGGTATTTTATTCGGTGGTGGTGGCAGCAGTACAAAATAATATTGAGAGTTATCATAAGTAGTACGAATTAATCATGCAGCTAGTCTTAATTGATTTACTTTGATTTTCTAATTTCAATTCTACTAGTATTACAATAAACAATGTCATCCCGACGAAGGTCGGGATCTAAAACATAGATTTTAATTCTATGTTTATAGATAAATTAGTAACAAGCGCTGGTAATATTAATTGCTTTGAATTTGTTCTTTGAAGATTTTAGTAACAACTATACAGCAGTCTGTTTTGGTAAAGCATTTCTGAACAGCAAAGCTGAACCACTCCAAAGTATTGCAAAAAATAGATTTACACCTAAGATTTCAATTACAGTACTTTCCGGAGAGAGATCCAAACGTGCAATGAGTGCAATTGCTGCTACTAAAATTTGCGCAGAAGCCATTGCAAATAAAACCAACGACATTCCGCGAGGTTGGAATCGTGCAATTATTGCACCTAAGAAACCGACAGCTAACACCCCAATATACATCAAGTTAGCGGGATTATCTTCACTCCCGATTAACCCAACTGCCAAATTCGCCCAAACGAGGAAGAGGGCTGTTGCAACTGCCAATCCGACTGCTGCACGATACATATAATTACCATGCTTTCTTACAATCAATTTATATGCAAAGCCGGTAATAAACCAAAGCACCCAGGCAGCTACAAAATCGGAAAAGCTCCATGCCATTTCATCGGTGAGTAGTTTTGCCGTTAAAGGAATTAAAAGGAATAAAGCTGAAATTATTGCAACCATTATTGCGTTGCTCAAAATAGTGTCTGATGACTTTAACTTATTGTAAAATTTGCGTATTTGCTGCATAATATTAACCTCTCTTTGTTGTAGATCTCATTTCCAATTATTTAAATTCTTTTTATTATATGCATAACTGCATATTTTGTTAATAACTCTTTAATGCGACACTCAACGAATAGAGTGACACTTTATTTCGGTTATGGTTGTTCTGAGCTAATTCTGCTGCGAGTGAAAAAGTACCAACTCGCACCAAATATTATCAGCAATAGCGGAATTGCACCCGGTTCACTATCTTCATAGATTTTCAGTACCATTAATAGGAGTCCGATCAAAATTAGTATGCCGGATATTAATGATTGCAATTTTAGTTTTTTACTGTTGCTCATTTTCATAATTGAATCTATTTGCTACTTATGCGAGTTAACTATGCTTTCGAGTGCTTTTAGATGATGCTCAAAGACTTTTTTACCCTCTTCGGTCAGATAATATTTAGTATTTGGTTTTCTATCGATAAATGACTTTTCCATCTCAATAAAGCCTTCTTTTTCCAACTTTTTGAGATGAGTAGCTAAATTCCCATCAGTCACATCAAGGTATTCCTTAAGTGAGGTAAAATCGAGCTTATCATTGACAGCAAGAACCGACATAATCCCAAGTCTTACGTAGTTTTCTAATGTCTTATGTAAATCATCAATTGAAAGTTTCACTTTTTATCACCGCTCGTACCTAAAATTCATGTAAATACCATATACTATATGGACTACTCCGAAACCGATAGCCCATAGAAGCAATCCATATTCTATAAAATAGATTCCTATCAACCCTAAGCCCATTTGGATAAGTCCCAAAAACTTCATCTCGTCAAAGGTAAATTTGCTGGCGTTATATATAGCGAGTCCGTAAAACAGGAGTGTTAATGGTGCGATTAACCCGATGAGTCCCTTCGATAATAATATCAGAATCAATATTCCCCCTGCAAACAATGGAACTGCCATGTGTGTTAGAAGTCTCCTTGACGTGGCATTCCATATTTTTTCCCCTTTTTTATCAGCCTTCCTGTAAGAAAAGAATATTGCCGTCCCAACTGCAAGTATTAGAACTATAATAGCTAAAAATATGACCATCGAGAGGTTGAATGATAGACTACCTGAACTTGAAGTTTCATAAAATATTTCATCGGGATGAAAAGAATAAAAATGATAAGAAATAAAAGCTCCAATAAGAGCATAAATGCCAGCCAATATCCCCGACCATCCGGATAAAGATAAAAATTTGGAGGATCGCTCCATCATTGAGCGGATATCAGCAATGTCTTTGATGTAATCTTGTTCTTTTATCATACAAAGTTCTTTTTGCTACAAAGTTAATACTAAAATCATAGTTTTGCAATAGCTGAATTGATTTTATTTAATTTTTAGTCTTTTGAAAGAAACAAATGCTCCATAATTGAAAAGGATGATTGTATTCGGGGATTTGTATGGGCTTCCTCTAAATTTCATATTTGATTCATAATTCATCTCAACAATTTGAGTATGAAGCGTACTATTCAATTTACAAAATGACCTAAATTTAGATTGACTTTTTATTTTGCAATTCGTTTATTTGTTTGCAAAAAGAGAGGCAAAGATGGATAATGCAGAATTAACCATGATTGAAAACTTATATAAAAACAGCGGCAAAACAATTGACGAATGGATCAAAATTGTAAATGCTGAAAAGCTTGAAAAACATGGACAAATTGTAAGTTTCCTAAAAGAGAAACATGGCTTTACTCATGGCTATGCAAATTTAGTTGCACACAAATCTAAAAACTCGGATTCGGGTTCAGTTGAGGATAAAGATGAATTAATTGAAAAACAGTATAAAGGGAAGGAACATTTTAAACCTTTATATAATAGTCTGATGGCATTTATTTTGAAATTCGGAAATGATATCGAGATAGCCCCTAAAAATGCCTATATAAGCCTCCGCCGTAAAAAACAATTTGCAATACTTCAACCGGCTACAAAAACAAGATTCGAAATCGGTATTAATTTAAAAGGGCACCCTGCAGAAGGAATCCTTGAAGCAATTAGCACACCAAATGCAATGTGTTCACACAAAATAAATCTTACCGGTGAAGCTGATTTGACGCCGGAAGTATTCGGGTGGTTGAAAAAAGCTTATGAGAATTCATAAAGAAAATTAGTCGATTTTCATAGAACGAATAAATCTCAATTTTTCTTCTGATACTAAATTCTATATTAACAAGCATCAGTAAATAAGTTTACTATTAAATCGGGAATAAAATTTCTAATAAAAGAGTCTGTTTATTTCTTCATCTTAGCTTTTAGTGCATCAACCACGACTTTTGGGACAAATTCAC
>JAGUXE010000279.1 GCA_020061995.1 Ignavibacteriales bacterium
CAAAAGTTCCCGATGCAAACGGGATATACCCTGTAAAAAATCCGGAGCCTACTGTTTTAGTAATAATATTCATTATTGTTCAAATAGTTTCTTGATAAGAGAGAAATTACTCTTTATATACACGTAACCGGAATGAACTGTGATTATAGTAATAATAAGGGTTGAATAATAAATCAGATCTTTGTTAAGCAACATTTCAAAAATATCTGCGTAATTATCTATCAAGTATGGTGTAAAAGTAAGTACATGAATTACAAGTATGTAATACAAGAAGAACATCTGAAAAAATGTTTTCCATTTTGCATATCGGCTTGTAGAAAATGAAGTCCCTTTATAATCTGCATAGCCTCTAATTATGGTGACAATAAAATCTCTTAAAATGATCAAGATTATCATCCACAATTCCAACATCCCCAGATAAACGAGACTTAGGAAAGCACCTGCAGTTAATATCTTATCGGCAAGCGGGTCCCAAAATTTTCCCCATGAAGTTATATAATTAAATTTTCTTGCAAGCCATCCGTCATACCAATCGGTTAATGCAGCTACAATATAGATTGCCAATGAAATCTGCTTAGAAGTTTCATCCGTTTGTAAAAAGAAATAAATAAAGACCGGAGTCAGAATTATTCGAAGTACGGTTAATTGATTTGGTAAAACCATTTAAATTAATTTAAGGCTTATAGTTAGCTGATAATCTTTTTAAATAAGGGAATTCATAAATGCCGGTATTATGTCCATCTTTCCATGCAAATGAAATTGCATAAGAACCTACTACACTTATATTTTCAACTTTTAGTTGATCCGATATATATAATGGAATATATGTCGGACTTTCTTTTTCTTTTTCTGCCATACAAGTTGCACATGGACAAAATCGTCTTATCAATTGTAAAGTGATAGTCTGTTCTTCACTATCATCCCATTTAATAAAAAGCTTTTCGCCTGATACAATTTTTATTTGAGTCGGTTTCAATCTAAACTTTTTTCTGTTAATATTTTTACTACTTCTTTATACTTTTCACTAGTCTTTCGAATTATTTCCTCAGGTAGATCAGGTGGCGGCGGCTGTTTATTGAAATTAATCGAAATTAAATAGTCACGGACATATTGTTTATCATAACTGAATTGCCCTCTTCCCTTCTCGTATTTATCGAGCGGCCAAAAACGAGAAGAATCGGGAGTTAGTAATTCATCAATCAAGATCAATTTTCCATCTTCATCGATACCGAATTCCATCTTCGTATCGGCAATAATTATTCCTTTAGTTAGCGCATATTCCGAACATCTTTTGAAAATTGATAATGCTGCAAATTCCATTTGTTCAATAATCTCTTCACCGGCAATTTCTTTCGCTTGCTGAATGGAGATATTTTCATCGTGATCACCAATTTCAGCTTTAGTAGAAGGAGTAAAAATTGGTTCAGGCAGCTTTTCAGATTCAACTAAACCTGAAGGCAATTTAAACCCGCAAAGAGTTCCCGTTTTTAGATAATCATTCCAACCCGTACCCGATAAATATCCTCTTACTATACACTCAATTGGAATCACTTTCGTTTTGGTAACCAACATTGATCTGCCTGAAAGTTGTTCTTTATATTTCAAACAACTTCCGGGAAATTCGTTTACATCTGTTGTTACAATATGATTCTTGATGATGTCTTTTGTTTTATCAAACCAAAAACTTGATATAGTATTCAATACTTTTCCCTTTTCGGGAATACCCTGATTCATTATTACATCGAATGCAGAAAGTCTATCGGAGGAAACAATTAAATAATAGTCATCTACAGAATAGACGTCACGAACTTTTCCTCTTTTGACTAATTGCAGCTCATCAAATTGGGATTGCAACAAAACCTGCTGATTCATATAAACCTGAAATTATGTTTTTATAACTGTTAAATATAACAAGGAGACGGAGCTAATTCAATAAATAGTTAAAAAAGTTATTTCGGAGTTTGCTTTGATTCCAGATGACTAAATGAAAGCGGACTGAGTCGTACTCCCAATTTTTTAAATTGATGGAAATCCCACGTTTACTCTTTATGGGTCTTTTGTTAAACCAAATAATCTTGTTTTAGAAAAAAAACGGAGAGTAACATAGAGTTTATTATTTCTGTTAGACTCTTTTAAATCAGTTGAACATTCTTATTAAGAAATTGTAGTTTATTTTCAACTAACAAAGACATTCATAATTTAATATTTCCGCATATCCCCATTAACTACCTCAAATGTAGAATCTTTATAAAAAGGGACATCTCTATGCTATGTTTGAACCGTTACTTAAATAAATTAAAGGAGTGAGTTATGAAAAAGTTATTATTTGCCATGTTGGTTTTATCCTTGATGATGGTTTCGAATTTATCGTATGCAAAAGGAAAAGTATCACCCCCCGTTTCAAAAATTAACAATTATGAACTTATCGAGTTAAACCTTTTGAACGGCTTGGAAAACGAAAACACCGGTTTAAAATCGAGTTCCGCATTTCTGCTCGGCGAGTTCAAATCTGAAAAGTCAGTTATCCCCCTCATGAGAGTCCTTCGAAACAATGAAGATCCGGCATTAAGAATCATGGCTGCATTAGCGTTATACAAGATAGGAGATGCAAGAGGAATTTGGGCAGTTCATCAAGCTTCAAGATTTGATGATGATGAATGTGTAAGAAAAAAATGTAATCAATTTTATGCGGTATACACAATTGAGCATCAATCAATTAATTAATATTTAGATCTTCTCCACCAAGTTAAGATCTTTACTGTGCAAGAGGCTGTCTTCAATTATAAGGCAGCCTTTTTTATTTGTGATATTCCACAATTTTTTAATACAAAAAAAACTGCTGTGTAAGTGGGGCCGAACACAGCAGCTTACCGTAATTAAGAAGTGAGAAAGTTTTCAATTATTTTACCTTCTCTGTATTTATATAGTCAATCAGTGTGCCAAAAAAAGATTTAGTTTTTTGGATTTTTTTTAACAATTCAAAATTGCTTTGTCTTATTATTAGAAAACATTCGATTATGTATCATATTGAGTCATCATAAGTCGATTAAAAATTTCAAACTCTGAAATAGATGATGATTTGCTCCTTTAAATCATAAACAAGACAATTTCCTACTTCACATTATTAGCGATTCACTACCGGATACGATCTATCAAAATAATTGAAGTAATTTTGCATTTGTTTTATTCACAAACATTCAATTTATTGGTACTGAAGATTTTCAAATTCTCAGAACTTCTCAAATCATTACAATAATTCAAAAAGGTTTTAATGGAACGTCTTTTACCAATCAATTCAGTGGAAGATATTCTTCCGGAATATCAAGGATCTCCAATTGGAAAATTATTAGAATATCATAATCTCGAACGTCCCCATGATGTTTACGACCGTGCAAATCTTTTAATCGGTATGTGTATGGATAATAGAAAACACTTAAAAATACCTGATCATTTTTCATATATAATTAGATCAGGTGGTGCAAACCTACGCTATAGTGAATTTAAGGTTTCGTATGCAATTGCAGTCGGAGGTGTGAGACATATTGCATTAATTGGACATAACAAATGTGCAATGGTTAATCTCACTTCACGGAAGGAACAATTCATTAATGGACTTGTGGAAAAAGGTGGTTGGGATTCTCAATGGGCAGAAGAACATTTTAATCAATTCGCTCCGATGTTTGAAATTGGTAATGAAATTGATTTTACGTTAAGTGAAGTAAAACGTCTTCGCCAAAGATATCCTAAAGTGGTAGTTGCACCTTTTCTTTACCTTGTTGAAGATGGAAAACTTTACCTTATTAAAGAAAACTCTAATAATTTGGAGTAGTTGTGGGTTCTCTCCTTTTCCTAATCGCAGATAATCCGGTTAATGTTTAGTATCATCTGATTAAAATTAACTTCTTTATTGCGCTAAAATTTCCAGATGTAATTCTATAGATATAAACACCACTCGGTAATTGAGAATTGGAAATGGAAAATTGAACGTTGTGGAGACCTGTTTCTTTCCAGTCATTGTCAAGAATTGTTGCTACTTCACTCCCAAGAATATCAAATATTTTGAGTGTAACAAAATCCGGCTGTGACAAACTAAAACTGAGTGTAGTTGATGGATTGAATGGATTTGGGAAATTTTGATAAAGCTTAAATGAATTTACTGGAACCGATTTATCATCTTTAACTTCAACAGGTCGGTTGAAAAATGAAATTACTTTTTCTAAGAATAACTGCCGCTTTGATTCGGGATAAATCGTTTCAAATGGAAAGCCTAAGCAAACTACCTTTCCCGGAGTTGAACCTCCCGAAAAAATCCCCTCATAATAAACCCCGGCAAATTGATTTGTTAAGTTTGAATATTTTAATCCATTTGCTCCCCCGTTTATTCCGGTAATTACGTCAGGATAACGGACATTAATTGTACCTTGCGTTCCATTATCAAAATTTACACTTCCGATACCGTCAAAAACAGTTCCGATAACAGCTTCCGCTTGATAGTAGACTCCCGCTTGTCCGCTTGGTGCATCATTAAGATATTGTGATTTCAAAAAGTTGAGGATAAACTCTTTATCCGACGTTGAACCTTTATAATCAAGGTCCCATGCAATCTCTGCACCGGAGACGAATAACTTTCCGCCATTTCTTAAAAATAGTTTTATCGTCTCTTGTTCCACAGCACTGAATGTTTCGTCTGCAGTGCTTTCATCTCCGAGTATGTAGTCAACAATCGAAAAATTCTGAAGAGAAATTAATCCCCCCCAAACAGCATCATTCGTTGAAGAGGAAAAGGAATATCCGTTTTGCAAAAAGGCTTTCCCATGTTGACGAATAAAATTATATGTGTTTCCCGACGATGCACGGTCAAATCCGTTAACTATTAAAACATGTGGTGATGTTGAAGATGGTACGGCTGCTAAAACTTCAGTGAAGAGTGAATATCCCGAAGTACTATTTGCTCGGAGTCTAAAAAAAAAGATCGAATCGTTTTGTAATCCATTTAAAATCAGATGATCTGAGAACTCAGAAGTTGAATCGTTAAAATAAACTCCGTCGTTCCCATAAAATGCTTTGAATGTTGTTCCGCTTGTAGGTGAAGCAGAAATTTTCAGACTATTTGAGCCATTCCAAATCAACCCAAATGATTTTGGAGTAGGTGTAACATTTCCTGATAATGTATAATATGGTTTTGTAATCACACCTTCATCACTTATTAATACTGAAAAAACAGGATCGGCTAAAAGCTGTAAGAAGGTTTTTGCAACTCCATCAACAAGAACAGAATCAAGCACAAGACGAATACCGTGACTGTAATCTGCATATGTTTCGCCATGCCCATTGTAAACAGGTTGAATTGGTTGTCCGTTCAATTGATGCCAACCATATATCACAACAGGTTTTGGAACATTTGCATTCAAGTTTTGATAAATTCTGTTTGATATAATTACATCCTTCTTTGTTCCCC
>JAGUXE010000353.1 GCA_020061995.1 Ignavibacteriales bacterium
GATGATTCTAGGATGAGAATAACCCAAGGCATTAACTCCTAAACCTGAAAACATGTCCAAATACTTATTCCCTTTTTTATCAAAAAGGTGAACTCCTTCACCACGAGATATTTCAAGTGGAATTCTATTGTAAGTTTGAAGGAAGAATTGCTTGTCCTTGTTGAGTAGTTCTTGTAACATAATCTCACATGTTCAAAATAAATTGAAAAATTTAATTGTATAATAACTTGTTACTAAGTGGAATAGAAAAAATAAAATTCCACTTATTGATGAAAATATTTTATTACCGCTCTGAATGTAGAAAGAAATAATTAACAGCGCGATACTCCAAATAACCAATAATAATTCCAAACCGACAAATAAGTATGCAAGTGAAGGATTTACGAGAAATGGTGATGGATCAAATGTAAAATATGCTAATCCGAAAACTGCAATTTCCATTGGAGTAAGAATTATTAAACCAATAATCAAGGGAATATACGAATAACTGATGAGTGCAAAATTATCAACAAACCTGGTTGTTGGTTTATTTTTAATCAAGATAGTTTTAGCAGCGAATGCTGATATGGCAACAATAATAAAAAACGTAATTATTTCAAAAAGAAGAGTTTTGAAATAGAAAAGTGATGTACTACCCAAGGATAAGATTAATAATTGAGAAGTAAGATAAAATTTTATACCAATTAAAAACGTTAGTAATATTACAAAGTTTTTGTTTTCTGCAATTATAATTGATTTTAGAGTTTGTACAGGCTGCTCAATAATCTTCGCCAAAGTGGACCAAAGATCAATATTAACAATTCGATTTCTAAGTATTGCATTGCATTTTTCACATTCAAGATTGTAAATCGGATTATCCTCATTACAATTAGAACATTTCTGGATGTTCAACTTAGTTTTCATCTTAAATTAAATCGCAAATTTAACATTGGGGTTTTTCGAAAAAAATCTTCAGTAACTGAAAAATCAAAAAGATGGGCATCGACATAAGCATCAACAAGATTTGCCAAAAATGCAAATACATAATAGATTGCAAATAGATCTCTTTGATCTCTATAGAATTCCCGATACTCTTTATAACCGCTTAAATTTGTTTTTAGATAAAGATCACGATATTGTTTGTAGAGATTGTGATTATCAAAATAATTATATATTAACCATCCAGAGATTCCCCAAACAATTGGAATTTTATAATAGGATTCATTATAAAACTGTCCCCAACCTGGTAATACTGCACTTCTAAGTAGAGCCCCAAGAGGAGATTTTTGCATTACAAATAGAGTATCAGATTCAATTGTATTTTCTGTCTCAATTGAATCTGTTTGAGAAAGCAGAATGCAATTAAAAATGATAGCAAGAAAAAATATTCTAATTACGATTGTTTTCAATTAGTTCAAACAGTTCTATTAATCGTTCGAGTTCATCTAATGAATAATATTCAATTATTACTTCTCCGGCACCTCCGGATTTAATTTTACATAAAACTTTGGTTCCGAGTAATCTTCTAAGTTTATCTTCAATATCAAGAGCATTTGCAGAAGCAGAATTTGTTTTAATTTCTGTAGATTTTTTCTGCTTGGAATTTCTTTCGGTTAAAAGTTTCTTAACTAGTAATTCTACTTTACGAACATTCAAATTGTCAGCTTTAATTCTTTCAAGCGCAAATAATTGTAATGAAGCCGAAGGTAAATTAATAAGTGCGCGAGCATGCCCCATTGAAATCTCTTCCCTAATAAGTGCCGATTGAATTTCTACAGGTAGTTTTAATAAACGAATTGAATTTGCAATTGTAGATCTATCTTTCCCCACTCTTTCAGCTATTTGATCTTGAGTGAGATTACAATCATCTACTAATCTTTTATATGCCATTCCAATTTCAATGGCATTTAATTTTTCTCGTTGGATATTTTCGATTAATGCCATCGCTAGCATTAACTCATCCGAAACTACTTCGAGAATATATGCTGGAATTTCAGAATAACCGAGTTCGGTGCATGCTCTCAATCGCCTTTCTCCGGAGATTAATTGATATACATTTTCAGCGATTTTCCGAACTGTAATAGGTTGTATTAATCCATTAGAAAGTATAGATTTTTTAAGTTCTTCTAATGCTCCCGGTTCAAAAGTTTGTCTTGGCTGGAATGGGTTTGGACTAATAACTCTAATTTGCAATTTGGAGATTGTTTCAACTTCTGCTTTATTGGAAACATTTACATTTGGAGTATAATTAATCTCAGCTTCCAGATAATCATTATTCTGCGGTTTTATTAATGCATCTAAACCACGACCCATTACTTGCTTCATTTTACTCATTTAGCTTCTTTTTAAATAAAGTTGATTTCTCTCAATTAATTCCGATGCAAGAGCAATATAATTCCTTGCTCCCGTAGAAAGGGCATCATACATAATAATTGGTTTTCCAAAACTGGGTGCTTCCGAAAGTCTTACATTTCTATGTATAATAGTGTTAAAAACCTTTTCTCCAAAATATCTTTGAACTTCTTCAGTTACTTGCTGTGATAATCTTAAACGACTATCGTACATAGTAAGTAGAACACCTTCAATTGTTAGATTTTTATTGAAGTGTTGCTTTACAATATTAATTGTATTAAGTAGTTGACCTAATCCTTCTAATGCAAAATATTCACATTGTACTGGAATTAAAACAGAGTCAGATGAAGACAAAGCGTTCAGAGTCAATAGACTTAAAGAAGGTGGACAATCAATCAAAATGAAATCATATTTTTCATTTAAAGCAGCAAGTCTATCACGGAGCAATCTTTCACGACTTGGAACATCTACTATTTCAATTTCTGCTCCAACAAGATTTATAGTCGACGGGAGCACGTCAAGAAAAGGTATAAATGTGGCTTTAATTGCTTCTTTCGCGAGGACTTTTCCTATTAAAACCTCATAAATTGATGGATTAATATTTTCAACACCCAGCCCAGAAGTGGAATTTGCTTGAGGATCAATATCAACTAATAAAGTTCTGAATTCAGAAGCTGCCAACGAAGCTGCTAAATTGATTGAGGTTGTTGTTTTACCAACCCCACCCTTTTGATTTGCGATTGCAATTGTTTTTGCCATTGAATTAGAAAACCTTAAACAAATAAAATTTGAGTATTACCAAAAATAATTAGAAAATAAATTTACTCAATTTAGAGAGTTATTAAAATGAAAATTGAAATATTTCTAAATTTCAATTTCTTCACCAAATTCAAGTATCCTTACTTTACACCCTTTTTGTTCTGCTTTAATCCGAAATTCTTCCGGGTTTGCCTCGATTACAGGAAATGTGTTATAATGAATCGGAATCGCTATATCTGGTTTCACAAATTCTAACGCTTTAATCGCATCATCTATACCCATAGTAAAATTATCACCAATTGGTAAAAGCATATAATCAATTTTATTCATCTCACCAATTAACTTCATGTCATAAAAGAGCCCGGTATCACCGGTATGATAAATAGTTCTGCCACATGCCTCAATAATTATTCCTGCAGGTTCACCACCATAGACGTTATCATTAGTTACAGAACCATGATGAGCTATTGTAAATTTTACTTTCCCGAACGGAAATTTATGAGAACCGCCTATATGCATATTGTGGGTTTTAAATCCTTTTGAAGCATAATAATTTGCTAGTTCATTGACACATATAAAAGTTGAGTTGCATCGTTTAGCAATTTCTTCGGAATCTCCGGTGTGATCTCCATGTGCATGACTTAATATAATAAAATCGGCTTCAACATCTGCTGATTTCACCGGTGAGGTGGGATTGTTATCTAGAAAAGGATCGATAAGAATTTTGATGTTATCATCAGTTGTAATTTGACATGCTGAATGAGAAAAATATCGTAGTCGCATATTAATACCCTTTCGTGTTTGATATATTCTATTTCTTATTTGAAAAATAATACTTTCAGAAACCCTATGATAGCCCTAAATGGACGTATTTTACTTTTTTCAGTTCCATAAATTGTTGGGATTGTAATAAATCCGATTTTCAATGATTGTTTAGCAGCATTTATAATGATTTCACTTTCAGATTCAAAACCGCTATAGGATGGGAGTATAGATTTTAGTATTTCTGTTTTATATACTCGATAACCACATTGGCTATCAAGAATTTTATATCCGGTTTTCATTGAAAGGAAGAGTGATGTGATTTTATTACTACATCTTCTTTGAAGTGGCATTTCACTTTTGCTTTTTTTTCTGTTTCCTATTACAATATCATAATCTTTAACTTTTTGTATAAATTCTGGAATTAATTCCGGAGGATGTTGCAAATCAGCATCAAGTGTGATTGTCAATGAAGTTTTGAGTTCAATACTCTTCAGGAATCCTTTATTTAATGCACTTCCTTTCCCCTCATTTACTTTATTTTCAACTATTATAAACGGAACATCAAAAATTTTTAATTTATCTCGGCTTCCATCATTAGAACCATCATCAACTACTATAATTAAATCAACATATTTCGAAGTTCTTGAAACAACTTCAGCAATTCTGTCTTCTTCATTAAAGAATGGAATTACCGCAGCAACTTTATTTATGATCAATATTTTTACCGAATTTATCTTTAAAAATCGTTTTTATCCGTTCTTTCAAATTCTGGTTCTGATTTGTAAAAGTCTCTTTGCTTAACTTTTTTCGTAATGCTTCTTTAGTTAAAC
>JAGUXE010000172.1 GCA_020061995.1 Ignavibacteriales bacterium
CTGACTCTATTACTTGGAGCAAAAGATTCAACGATTGAGTTGGAATGGACAATTAAATATTTCTCCGATAAATGTAAGAATGTAGAGGTATTTACATTTGAAAAATCGGGTCATAATATTCTTGAAGATATTGAAAGCCAAAAAGTAAACTCTATAATTTTGAATAAGTTGAATGATTAAAGTGAAATTTTCTGAAGATGCATTTGCATTAAAAATAAGTTGATATTATATTTGTTATCCAAAATTTATTTGGTAGTTCATAAAAATGATGTGAAATTATGCGGGAATAGCTCAGTTGGTAGAGCGCAACCTTGCCAAGGTTGATGTCGCGGGTTCGAGTCCCGTTTCCCGCTCTACATATCCCGAATTAATCGGGATTTTTTTTCTCCGTTCTTGTATTTTTCTACTTTTTAATATGGCGCTGTACCCAAGTGGCTTAAGGGGAAGGTCTGCAAAACCTTTATTCGTCGGTTCGAATCCGACCGGCGCCTCAAACAAGCTCGATATCGAAAGATATTCGGGCTTTTTTTATTTTGACGGACAAAACCGATTTAATAAAAAATCAATATAACCCAAGAATAATTGCTTGTATTTCAAAAGCCTTTAGTCTACTTTAATATTGTTAATTAAAAAAAAATGAGACTTTCTGATTCACCCCAGTTATTAAAGTTCGAAAATTTAAACATCTTTTCTAATGTTTCGTTGAACTATATCTATTTATACTCCCATTTTCCCAATTCAAATTATCTCAATATTATAATATTCAATCTATATAAAAGAGGTGTAATGTGAAAAAGTATTCCTATGTAATTATCGCGCTCTATACGATGCTAATTTTTATTTCGATTGGTTGTGAGGATAAAACAAGTGACCCGCCGGCAAATGATAATAATTTTACCTTTGCCAAGCTTGGCAACAAATGGACATTTAAAGTTACCTCGGATAACCATATTTCGGATATGACGCAGGAAATTGTTAAAGATATGGGAAATCATATTTATAAAGTTGAAACAATTTATCAAGGTGCTTCTTTTGGAACTGTATATTTATTTTGGTATGTGAATGGTGAGGAAATTAGCTTTAACACAGATTCCACAGGTCTGAGCAAAAACTTCCTATTCGATAGTTCAACTGAGGTAAATAAAACTTATATGTCAATTATTGAATATAGCCCATTTATGCAAAGAGGGGATACTGTCTATGCAAAAATTCTTTCTCTTGATGAATCGGTCACAGTTCCTGCCGGGACATTTAGTTGTATCAAAATTCAAGTCTGGGGAGGTACTACTTCATCAATGCCTGAATCGATGGTTTATTTTAATCGAAAAGTTGGACAGATAAAACAAACAAGTGCACAAATGAATTTGGAACTGAAGTATAAGAACTTCTAAACCCATTTATGCTTTTTGCAATGATTTGTGATTGATTTGATATCACGCAAAACAGTTGAAAATACTTAGGAGATAATCAATAATTTATCAAAAATAAAACTTCTGTTTCGCGTGAATATCTTTTGAAATTATCTGCATTCTGGATGCAGTATTTATCCAATTTTTCTCCAAGCTTTGATCAAACGATAATATCTCAATTCATATCTAGTAGCTATAGCAATTTGATCAGAATCCCATAGATAATTAAATTGATAAATGTATGTTCCTAAAGAAATTGTGCTTGTTTTTTTCTGACTCGGGAGATCAAATAAAATAATATCATTATTACTTTTTAGTAACAATGTGTTACCATCTGCTGTTACGGTTCCACTTGAAATTTGATAAATAATAGTTGAAAAAATCTTTGTTGCAGTTCTCAAATCTCTTACAATAACTTCGGAATTATTTGCAAAAGATATAAGATAAATTCCATCCTCAGATATACCAATTAATTTTTCATAAGTTGGGGTATTTATTGTTGAGACGACTGATCCAGTCGAGAGTTCATATATCTTAATATAATTCCCGACACTAACATAGAAGTGATTCGTAGGGGAATTAACATAATAACTCATTGTACTTCCATAAATGAAACCAGAAGTTTGACTTACTCCCGAACTTAGACTTCTAAGTTTAAACGAAGAACATTCACGTACCAAAACATTTGATTCGTCTTGGGAAAATCCCACTACTTCAGGAACACAACTCGTACTGAAATATTTTTTAATACTTCCATCACTCGAATTCCAAACAACAGCTCTGGAACCGGAGCCTGAACCACTAAAGGATATATCGAATGGTCTTGCAACCAAATTTCCGGAATAACTCGAAACAATTTCCGGGTATGCCCCATATTGAGTATCTGGTGGAACTACAAAATCTCTGATATGATTCAATGTAATTCCGTCATACATTGCTACAGTGTTGGCTTTATTTTTAAATAAATAATTGTGATTACTTGAAAATGCTGCATAATCAAACCCTAATGCAAAATTTTGAGTCGAGAGTATTGATAGTCCATAAGTATATGAGACTTCAATTTCATCAGAGAATAAGGAATTATTTATATCAGTAAATGCTCTCACTGAATATTTATAATATTCATTAGTATTCAGATTATTATCGATAAACTCTATTGCATTGGGTGCGGTTCTTCCAATTTCAATCGGTTGTGAGTTGTTGATACTTTTATAAATTGCATAACCTTTTTCGAAAGATGAATTATCATTCCACTTGAGATGGACTTTATCGGTAAATTCATTATCAAGTTTCAGATTGGTTGGGGCTGCAAAATTTAAAATTGTCCATAGCTTATTACTTTCTACACTAAACTTACCATAACCGAAAGCACGTGCATGAATAGAGTAAGTTTGCCCTACTATAAAATTGTAACGAACTTGAGCATTAGTTGTGTTCGCCGGGAAGGGAAAAGCTGTATTGTTAATATAAACATTATATCCTTCTTCAAAGCTGTTATTATCATTCCAGGATAATGTGAGGAGTGTATCAGCAATTATTATTGGATTGAGAATTGTTGGAGGATGTAATTTAAGAGAGGCAGTAACAGTGGGTGAATACTTGCTGTATGCAATTCTATTAAATGCCCTCATCCTAAAATAGTAGTTCTTATTAATTTCGAGTTTACTATAGACATTGGCGGTAATTATATTCGAATCGACCGTTAGTACTTTAACAAAATTAGTATCGTCAATGGCTCGCTCAATTTCAAAACCGGTTTCAATTTTGGAATTATCAACCCATTTAAGTTCAATAGTTGAATCATTCATTATTGAAGCTTGATAAAGGAAGGGAGTAAAACGATAAACATTTACAATTGCATTTGATTCAGATTTGTTTCCTTCCTGATCATAAGCAATTGCTGTAATGAGATGTTGTGATCCATCCATTAGATTTTGAGTTGACCAATAAAATTTATATACATTGGCTAAAGTATCAATATAGCCATAAAACTGGTGGTTAATCATCAATTCTACTCTAATTACTCTCTTATCATCAGTAGCCTGAATTATAATTTCAACTCCATCGGAAACAACCGCATTATTCTGAGGTGAAATGATTTTAACAACGGGGTTAGAGGGAGCCAAATCAACAACGTTTTCCTTACAACCAATAAGTGATAAGATTGAGAGTATATAAAAAATACTTTTTGTTTTCATGTCACCCCTCATCAAAATTTATTAGAAAATTAGAAGAATATAATGGAATTGATATGATATATGTAATTGAAAAGAATTGTACTGAACTTACTAATACTTTGAGTAGTAGAAGCTTATGAAAACAAATATGATGGAAAGAAGAAAATATCTTCAACGAAATTTCCCAAAAATCTTTAATCAAAAATATGAATGTTGAATTATATATCAAATAATTAATTAATATTTCTAAATTATATTGAGTTATTTATTGCTATATCATCTATTATTAAATTAAAATAGCAGTAATTGTTTAATTATTTCAAAGTATTTAAAAATATTAAAAATCAGTTTGTTTTTACATAGACTGTTATTATTTCTTAAAATCGTAAACAATTTTGATGACTGAATCACCAATCATTGTTCTGGTTTGATTTCTATATAATTATCTTTAATTTTCAATCAACAAATCCAATCTTACCAAAAGAGGCGCCTATGGAAAATTTGAAGAACGAAAAACAATTTAAGTCTGCTTATGAGAAGGCTGCAGAGGAGGGAATTGACCCACGCTGCATCCCACAAAAATTAGTTGAGGCGGTACCTGAAGGAGACACTATAGATTACCCCAAATATTCCCTGGAGGATCAAGAGACGTGGCAAATTCTTTATTCAAGACAGATGGAATTATTACAAGGCAGAGTTTGCAACGAATATCTTGAAGGTGCTGCGCTGATGGAATTTTCTGAGCATAAAATTCCATCCCTTAAAACTCTAAGTACTATTTTAAAGAAAACTTCAAACTGGACGCTTGCAAGAGTTCCGGGACTTATACATGAAGAGAATTTTTTTGATTTTTTAAGAAAAAGAATTTTTCCATCGACTGACTATATTCGCGGAAGGCATGAAATCGATTATACTCCGGCACCTGACCTTTTCCACGATATATTTGGACACATGCCGTTACTCACGAATAAAAATTTTGCAAATTTTTACCAAATGTTTGGTAAGGCTGCGTTAAATGCAAAACCGGAACAGCACATCTTTTTGGAAAGATTTCATTGGTTTACTGTTGAATTTGGTTTGATAAGTCAACCCGAGGGGAATAAAATTTATGGGGCGGGTATAATCTCTTCAAAAAATGAAGTTCAACATGCGCTTTCTAAAGAGGTGAAGGTAATTCATTTCGATCCTGAATTAATTATTAGGCAAGAGTACGAAGTTTGGCATTTGCAGCCATTACTATTTGTGATTGATTCATTTGAACAGCTTGAAGAAGGTTTTAAATCTTGGATAGAAAAAGAAGGTTTAATATAAATTGTGCATATTTGGAACTATAAAAATATTATTTTGTTAAACTTAATAAGTTAATCAATTAAAAATATGGAGAAAAAATGTCAGTAACTGTCGGTTCTTTAGCCCCTGATTTCACTTTAAAAAATCAAAACACAGAAGATGTGACTTTAAGTTCATTCAAAGGAAAAAATGTAGTTCTATTGTTCTTTCCATTTGCTAATACATCAGTTTGTACAAAAGAAATGTGTACTTTCCGTGATGAGTTAAGTATTTATAAAGGTCTAGATGCGCAAGTTTTAGGTGTTAGTGTAGATAGTCCATTTGCTCTGAAAATGTGGGACGATAAAAATAATTACGGATTTCCACTTCTAAGTGATTTTAATAAAGAAGTATCTGCTGCTTATGGTGCATTGTATGATTCATTCGTTCCCGCAAAATTTGATTATAAAGGTGTTTCAAAAAGATCTGCTTTTGTTATAAATGGTGAAGGTATTGTAACTTATGCCGAAGTTTTAGAAAGTGCCGGTGATGAACCAAATTATGAAGCAGTTCAAAAGGCTCTAAAAGGTTAATGAAAAATCTTCAACCTAAAGAAGCAGCTGAATTAATAAAATTAGACAAAAGTTTAAGAATTATTGATGTGAGGGAGAATTGGGAATACGAAATAGTTCATCTCCCTCAATCTGAATTAATGCCATTAAGCAATTTCCAAAATCATATTGTTAATTTAAAAAAGGAAGATGTGCTTCTTGTTTATTGCCATCATGGTGTTAGAAGTGCCAGCATTTGTAATTATTTGAAAAGTAATGGCTTTAATAATGTAATAAATTTAGCCGGTGGTATTAATGCTTGGGCTTCTGATATAGATTCGAATATGTTAACTTATTAGGCAAGTTAAAAATAGAATTAAATTCACTAACTGTGTTTAATCAAAAAATGAAAGACAAAAAATGTTACAATTCGGTAAAAAAGCACCTTCATTTTCTTTAAAAGATCAAAATGGTGAAAAGAAATCCTTAAAAGATTTTTTAGGAAAAAAGGTTATTCTGTATTTTTATCCAAAAGATAATACATCAGGTTGCACAAAAGAAGCTTGTAGTTTTAATGATAATCTTCCCACTTTTGAAAAAATTGATGCTGTTATAATTGGAATAAGTCCTGATTCAGTTCAATCGCATAAAAAATTTGTTGATAAATTTAACCTTAACTTTTTATTACTCGCAGATGATGAGAAAAAAGTTGTTGAAGCATATGGTGTTTGGAAAGAAAAAAGTATGTACGGCAAAAAATATATGGGAGTTGAAAGAACAACTTTTATCGTTGATGAAACAGGTAAAATATCACACATTTTTAATAAAGTGAAAGTTGATGGAC
>JAGUXE010000221.1 GCA_020061995.1 Ignavibacteriales bacterium
AGTGAATAAAAATTTCCACTGCTATTGGTTTTCCAACTTTTTCCGCCATCGATAGTTTCTATTATCTCTCCCTTATTAGAAACAGCGAACCCATTTAATTCATCTTTAAAATTAATACTGCTCAATCCGGAAACTAAATTAGTTTCAAACTTTTTCCAGTTTAAACCACCGTCGCTCGTCTCAAAGATCAAACCACCACCCGCCGCAATAAAACCATTCATCGCATCATTGAAATATACATCTCGCAAATAATTTTCAGTGAATGAGCTTAAAGCAGTCCAAGAATTTCCAATATCTGTCGTTTTTAAAAGCGTACCGTTCCAGCCAACTGCATAACCAATAGATTCAGTTGGGAAATAAAGACTGAACAAAAGACTCTGTGTATTAGTTGTAACCTGACGCCAGCTATTTCCACCATCATTTGTCTTCATTATTCTACCATTACTTCCGACTATAAATCCGGTGTAACTGTTAATAAAGAATAATTTAAAAAATGTATCGGTAGTCTTCAAATCGATAACAAACCAGGATTCGCCCCCATCCACAGTTCTAAGAACTTTACCACTTTCGCCAACAATAAAACCATTTAATGAATTTATAAATTTGATATCATTCAGATTTAGTGAATCAGGAGATGAAATAATCTTCCAAGTTTGTCCACCATCGATAGTCTTGAGAATAGTTCCTTCTGAACCACATGTAAAGCCATTTAGTTGATCAACAAAATGAATTGAAGATAGATTACTTTGTGATGCTTTGGGTAGAGTAATCCAATTTGATTTAGAAACCCACGAAGGATTTGAGGTATAACTTACAGTTGAATCAGTTCCTTCAGAAATATTCTTACTCAAATCAGGCCAAAACTTATTTATGGTTGTTAGAACTCCATAACTGACAAGAACTATTACAATCAATGCTATAGCTCCGAAAAAGAAAGCACGCAACTTGTGATTTGATTGAGAGGGTTCAATAATTTTGCTCTCTTTTTTTCTGGGAATTTCCTCATTATTATATCTTGCAAGAATACCGTTGACTTCCTCCAACATTTCGTCGCATCGTTTATATCTTTTATAAATAGTTTTCTCGAGTGATTTCGAAATCATTTTATCAACTTCGGGTGGAATAGTTGAAATATTGGTAGATATTCTGGATGGTGTCTTTTTTAAATGCGCTTCCATTATTTCGTATTCGGTATCTAAGTCAAAAGGAGTCTTACCCATAAGCATTTCATAAAAAGTTATTCCTATTGAATAAACATCACTTTGCTGTGTCGGTTCCTCCGCCCTTATTTGTTCGGGACTCATATATAAGACAGTTCCGATTTTGGTACCGGTTTTCGTAATTCCTTTCTCAAAAATAGATTTGGAAATTCCAAAATCCATTATTTTTACTACTCCCTCACGATTAATGATTACATTTGAAGGTTTAATATCGCGATGAATAAATCCTTTTTGGTGGGCATAACCAACACCGGCAAGAATCTGTTGCAAGATTCCAAGGGCTTCTTTCACTTCTAGTCGTTGTTTTCGAAGAATCATTTTTTCAAGAGTTTCACCTTCAACATACTCCATAACAATCCCTAAAATACCTTCAGCATCAGTAAATCCATAAACTGATACAATATTGGGATGAGTAAGTTTTGCCTGATTTCTTGCCTCTCTCTTAAATCTTTCAATAAATTGGCTTTTATTTACCGAAGAGGCGTTGAGAATTTTCAATGCAATGAAGCGTTCAAGTTTTAGATCGAGAGCTTTATAAACAATACCCATGCCCCCTTCACCGAGAACTGAAACTATTTTGTAATTATCTAAGACGCTACCAACCATAATATTGTACTATTAAGTTAAAGAATTTTTATTTGCAACTATTATAAATGTAAAATTATCAGGAGCACCACGTTCTTCGATTTCTTTCGAAAGAAGAGAAGAGATTTCATTAAGGTTTTCATTCCGTAAATAGGAATACAATTCCTCTTTATCAATCACACCACTAACTCCATCAGTGCATAACAAAAACTTCCATGGTTCGTTTTCGTTAAGGTAAAAATAATCGAAATCTACTACTACTTCCTGTTTATCACCCAAAGCTCTAACGATTATATTTCTTTGTGGATGCTGCTCAGCCTCCCTTTCCGTAATATATCCGTTATCTACAAGTTTTTGCACTAAGGAATGATCTTTTGTTAGTTGAATTATGGAATCATGTTTGGATAGATAAATTCGTGAATCACCCACATGCCCCCAACAAGCTTTATTTTCATGAATAAATAAAACAACGGCAGTTGTTGCCATTCCTTTATAATGGGTTTCAGATTTCCCCGCTTTAACTATTTGCTCGTTTGCTCTTAATATAGCATTATTAATCCTTGTAAGATGTTCTTCGTGAGTATTATTACGAAAATAATTTTCAATTGTGACAACAGCTAGCTTGGAAGCAGTATCACCTGCATTATTTCCACCTAGTCCGTCACAAACGACACAAAGTAGTCCGTCTTCAAGTTCGAACACATTTGCAAAATCTTCATTAACAGCTCTTTTTAGTCCTGTTTTAGAAGTATAAATATAACTCAAAATCATAGAAGTTCTCGAGAAAGGGTTTTTCTGATTATGTGAATTAATAAATTTAGTTAAAATGTCCGAATCTTGGACATATGTTACCCCGCTATTTACTTCTTTCAAAGAATTTAATAAAGTTACTCAATTCTTTATTACAATTATAAGGATTTTTTTCAAAATTAAATATTTCTTTGAAAACAAATTTTCCGACTCATCTCCAAATTGTTTTTGGAGAGCCACTCAATTTTTCAATAAAAAGAAATATCTTAAAATTTGGTAAAGAATCGGACTCAAGTTATATTTGTGATTCATTTTTTAATAAGTTATTCTGTTTGCGAAAGTGGCGGAATTGGCAGACGCGCTAGACTTAGGATCTAGTATCGCAAGGTGTGGGGGTTCGAGTCCCCCCTTTCGCACAGTTTATAAGACTAAGATATCCTATATTTAGTAAGAGGTTAAATTGGAAACAGTTATCACAATTCTATCCGAATCAGAAAAAGAATTATATTTATCCTACACCGCCGAAGAAATTAAACCCGAACTTGAAGCCGAGATTGCAAAGCAAGTAAAAAAAATACAAATTGACGGTTTTCGTAAGGGTAAGGCTCCCATGAATGTCATTAAAAGGATTTATGGTGATGCTCTCGAATATGATGCAGCAGAAAAAATTTCAAATAAATTGTTTTGGGATAATGTAAAATCTCAAAATTTAAATCCCATCGGTGAACCTGCTCTTGTTGATATGAAATTCAAACCGGGAGAAGATTTTTCATTCAAAGTTCGCTTCGAAGTTTATCCTACCATGGAAATTAAGGATTATAAAGATAACCAAATTAACATCCCTGATTTAGTTGCTTCAGATGTTGAAGTAAATCAAGAAATAAAGAGAATTCAGTTTTCTAACGCTATCAATGAACCCGCTGATGTAGTTGAAGATGAAAATTTTGTCATCGATGTTGATTTACAAAGAATTTCGAAAGAAGGAACTCAAATTGAAGGTGCTGTTCAGAATGGGGTTAAGATTCAATTGTTTAATGAAAATGTAAATAAAGAAATTATCGATAATGCCAAAGGTAAAAAAGTAGGCGAGAAATTCTCCTTTTCGTTTCATGATCATACTCATCATCAACATAGTGATACTGAAGTAAATCATGATGACCATACTTATATATACGAAGCAACGATTAAGTCGATTGAAAAAGTTACACTTCCAGAATTGAATGAAGAATTCATTAAAAGAATAACAAGAGAAAAAGCATCAAGTGAATCCCAGATGAAGGAAAATATTCTAAATGATATTCAAAATTATTATAATTCAACAATTGAGGAAATGACAGATTTACAACTTGAGAAAAAAATTCTTGAAAATAATCAGTTTACTCCCCCTTCAACTTTTGTTGAGAATTACTTAAATGAATTGGTTAAGCAGGAAACCGAAAAAGCAAAACAAGAAAAAAAGAGGTTTCCGGATGCTCAAAAATTGCGAGACTCATTAAAGACCAAAGCCGAAAATTCAGTAAAGTGGATTCTTTTGCGTGATGAAATAATGAGGAAAGAAAACATTACTCTTACAGAAGAAAGAATTGAAGAAATAGCGAAAGAGAATTCTGAAAAGATTGGTGTCTCAATTGACATTCTTACCAATTATTACAAATCCGACGAAATGAAATCGCAATTGTTAACGCGTGAACTTTACAAATTTTTGAGAGAGAATAATAAAATAACTAAAGTTCATCCTGACGAATATAATAAACAAATGAAGAATGCATAAATATGAAGAACGAAATTTATAATCAGTTAGTCCCCTATGTAATTGAACAAACAGGTCGTGGCGAACGTGGAATGGATATCTATTCTCGTTTATTACGTGAAAGAATTATTTTCCTAGGCTCGGCAGTCGATGATCATGTGGCAAGTTTAACTATAGCTCAATTGATATTTCTTGAATCTGAGGATTCACAAAAAGATATTCATATGTATATCAATTCTCCGGGTGGAAGTGTCTCTGCCGGACTTGCAATTTATGATACAATGAAATATATAAAACCGGATGTTGCTACCATTTGCGTTGGATTGGCAGCAAGCATGGGAGCGGTATTACTTGCGGGCGGAGCCGCAAATAAAAGAACAGCACTTCCCCATTCAAAGATTATGATTCATCAGCCTTGGGTTGGTGGACTTCAGGGGCAAACAACAGATATCGAAATTCACGCTAGAGAAATGATTAAAACACGTGACACTCTATATGCAATTTTAGCTGAACACACCGGTAAATCATATGATGAAATTTTTAAGAATTGCGAACGTGATTATTTTATGTCATCAGAAGAAGCTAAAGAATATCGAATTATTGATAATATATTAGAAAAAAGAGTTTAACTCGTTTCCCATTTATTTGAGGCTGTTTTAACGTCCTAGAATTATTCGATAATTAATTCCTTCAAGATGTTAAAACAGCCTTTTTAGTTATAATTTAAGATGTAATGAATAGACAATTATTTATTTCCTTCATAATTTTTGTAAACCTTCTGTTTGCTCAAAACGGAAATGATAAATACAATAAATTTCTGAAAGATTGGGTTACTTATAATAACATACCTTCCCTAAGTGCTGGTATAGTTTCAAACGGAAAAATCCTCTGGGCTGGCAGTTACGGTTTTTCTGATCTTGAGTTTTCTATAACTTCAACTACTCAAACTCCTTATAGAATAGGATCGATTTCCAAAACTTTTACAGCAGTTGCAATAATGCAATTAGTCGAGAAAGGCAAATTAAAACTTGATGAAGATATAAGAAAATATCTACCTCAATTTCCAAAAAAGAATTGGGTTTTTACAATCCGCCAAGTATTAAACCATACAGCAGGAATTCGCACATATAAAAACAGAGCTGAGTTTGATAGTAAAGCAAATTATGAGTCTACATCCGATCTTATAAAGTATTTGGCTACCGACTCATTAGCATTTGAACCGGGGACTAAATATGCCTATTCAACTTTATCATATAACATCTTATCTGCAATAATTGAAAATGTAACCGGGTTATATTTCGATGAATATCTTAAAAGAAATATTTTTGAACCTGCAGGAATGAAGAATAGTTATTTGGATTATTATAATCAAATAATTCCTATGCGTGCATCTATGTATTGGAAGAATAATAAACGAATTTTAGAAAATGCTCCATTGGTAGACCACTCACTCAAATTTGCAGGTGGAGGAATTATTTCTTCAATCGAAGACTTATTAAAATTTGGTTCATCTTTATTGAATAATACATTACTTAAGCAAGCAACAATTGATACCATGCTTAAACCAACATATTTACCTTCCGGCGAAAAAAAGTATTATGGATTAGGATTTTCTTTTGCTGAAGAGAGTGCCAGAAGGTATTATTTCGGACATACCGGGATTTGGCATTCTGCTGATCTACAGATTTTTCCTAAGGAGAAAGTGATTATTGCACATGTGATGAATCTTAGAGATAGGAATCCGGACAATCCTTCAAAAGCATTGGGGCATTTATTTTTCAAAGATTCTGTTGAATATATTAAAAGACCAATCTCAGATTTGTTTTTTAATTTGGCTGTAAGATTTGGTATTGATTCCGTAATTCAACTTTATAATGTTATTAAACAAGACTCGAGTTATAACTATTCTAAAAGAGAATGGATGTATTTTGCAAATGACTTATTTGTAAACAATTTCATTCAAGAAGCAATTGTTGCATTCAAAACAATTCTCGAAGAGTTTCCGGAGTCTGCAGATGTTTATTTAGGATTAGGAAACGCTTATTTAAAAGACAAAAATGAAGGATTGGCATTGAAAAGTTATCGAAAGGCTCTTCTGCTCGAACCTAAAAATCAACAAGCTAGTATTTCCATAAAAAAATTAACCGGTGGTTAAGAAAAATTGAAAAAAATAATCATAATCGGTCCAGCTTATCCTTATCGTGGAGGCAATTCACTCTTTGTATCATATCTCTATGATACTTTAAAAAATGATTTTAATGTAAAAATTTATAATTACAAGTTACTTTATCCTTCGATATTATTCCCGGGGACTTCACAATATGACAAAAGCGGTGAAATCATTAAACAAGCCCCCAATGAACGTCTTGTAAATTCTATATTCCCTTTCAATTGGATAAAAGTTGCAAATAAAATTAATATCGAAAAACCTGATTTAATAGTTTTCGATTGGTGGCATCCTTTTTTTGCGTTTTGCCACCGAGGAATTACAGAATTTCTAAATAAAGATTTAAAAAAGAGAATTTTATTTATAACTGAAAATTTTGTTTCTCATGAAGGTAATTTTGTTGATAGATTTCTAACAAAAATCGGATTAAAAAATGCAACATCATTTTTAGCTCTTTCTGCTAAAGTGGAAGCAGAGTTGAAAGAGATCTCAAATGACAGACACATTTATCGATCTGAATTACCAGTTTACGATTGTTATGATGCGGATAAGAGCATTGATTCAGCTTCGGCGCGTGAGGCTTTCGGTCTGAGTAGTGATAATCTTGTATTACTTTTTTTTGGATATATACGGAAATACAAAGGACTCGATTTATTACTTGATGCTTTTCCGCTAATTCATAAAAGATTTCCGAATGCTAAATTATTAATAGTCGGTGAAAGTTATGATGATATTTCATTTTATGAAGATAAAATTTCTCGTAGTGGTTGTGCAGATAGCATAATATTAGAGAATAAATTTGTTCCGAATGAAGATGTTGCTAAATATTATCACGCTTCAGATTTGGTTATTCTACCCTATAGAAGTGCCACTCAAAGCGGTATTCTAAACGTCGCGTACGGGTTTTTGAAACCGGTATTAGTTACCAACGTAGGAGGTTTAGCTGAATTTGTTTATGAAGATAGAACGGGATTTGTAGTTAAACCGGACTCAACCGAGGAATTGGTAAGGGGGGTTACTCGTTTTAACGAAATGCGTAATGTTGTAAATTTCAAAGAGAATATTAAAAATTTTGTACAACGAAATAACTTTGCTAATATTGTTCCTTTATTTCATCAAATTGTAAATGATGTTCAAAAATGATTTTAAAGACTGATTGCAAACATTTTCCAGGCGACAAGCCTTGTTATCCAAACAAGGTTTATGGCACTATTTGTTCTGATTGTGAGCATTACTCCCCCATTAAATTTAAGATTGTAATTATTAAATTTGATGCAGTTGGAGATGTACTAAGAACTACCTCTTTACTTCATTCCGTTAAAAAGAGGTACCCTGATTCACACATCACCTGGCTCACAAAGAAAAATGCTTCAGATATTTTTATTAATAATAAATTTGTTGATGAATTATTATTCCCCGAAAATTTAGAAATTATCGCACGACTGCAAACTGAAAGATTTGATTTATTAATTCATCCCGATGCTTCTCCGGTAAGTGCTGCATATGCTTCCTTAATACAGGCTGATGTAAAACGCGGTTTTGTTTTAGACAAGATTGGGAAAGTTGTTCCGGTTAATGAAGATGCAGTGGAATGGTTAGTAATGGGAGCTTTCGATCAAAAGAAAAAAGTTAATAATAAAACTTATCAGAAAATCATTCATGAAATTGCAGGATTTGATTATGAGATGGGTGAGATTATTATAGAGCTGACTGAAAGCGAGAAAATGTTCAGAGACTCTTTTAAGCAATTTTATAATCTTCACAAATACAGAAAAATAATCGGACTAAATACCGGTGCAGGAAGCCGATGGGAATTGAAGCAATGGAGGTTTGAAGGTTTTGTAGAATTAATTTCACTGCTTCAAGAATTTCCGGATATTCAAATTCTTATATATGGAGGGAAAGAAGAAATTGATAGGAATAAAAAACTTAAAGAGCTCTTCCCTGCTATAATTGATACTGGTGCAGACAATAATTTACGTCAGTTTTTTGCCTTAGTAGATATATCAGATATATTCATTACAGGTGATACAATGGGTCTTCATGCTGCAACAGCATTAAATAAGAAAGTGATTGCTTTTTTTGGTCCCACTTCAGCAAATGAAATTGAAGATTATGGAAGAGTTATAAAACTTCAACCTGAAATGGAATGTCTTGTTTGTTATAAAACGCGATGTGACTATAAACCAAATTGCATGGAATTGATTTCTTCAGAAACTATTTTGAGAGAAATTCAAACTCTTATTTCTTAGAACTTTGTTCGTCTTCTTTCAATTTGAGTACGATTTGTTGTTTCGCTCTTTCCGTTATAAAATCATTTATAGATTTCGAAGATTTAAACAAATCGGATAGCTTTTTATGCTGCCCTGATGTTGTTTTATTTTGAGTTGATTGAGGTACGGGTAATGGTTGCGAGCTAACACGATTTGGTTTATGCAAGGGCTGTTTTACTTCTTTTTTCTCAATCTTAGGTGAATTTATCCTCTGAAAACGTGGAGTTGATGGAGGAACTTTGATAGCTGTAGTTGAGAGTTTTTTAACTTTCGCACCGTCAATATCTTTTACTTCTTCAACAAGATTGTCTTTATTGGTATAACGAAGTGGTTTTAGTGTGTTACTTCTTTGAGTTGTTATAGGTGGAGTTACAACTTTACTGATTGGTTTTTCCAATTTATCTAAGTTAAAATCAACGCTATCAAAAGCAAAAATCATTTCAGCAAAAACTCTATCGTTCTGCCATCGTGCTTCACTTGCCAGTAAATCGAAACAATAGACTTCACTATAATTAACTTTTCCAAAACTCCGAAGTTGGGTAATTAATCCAACCTGTTGAATTCTGAATCTCAAAAATGGATACTGATGCAAGTCACCATATTGTTCAAGTTCTTTAATTGCAAAAATGGGATCGAAGTGAAAAATCTCTTCAATCCCATTAACGTTAATCGATTGTCCATATTTGACTAGATTGATATCAAAGTCAGTAATATTCGTCAATAGTCTGTATAGTACAAGATTCTTTGGCGTATGATCATTAATAAAGCCCAATACATCATTATAATGAATTTTAATCGGCTTTTTTACCTTTGCATCTTTATTGATCAGTTTAAAATTATTCGCAAGATCGAACTTATTTTCGCTGTAAATAAAAATGTCGTTTATCTTAACGTCTAACGTTTCTAAAATCATACTTTCAATATAAAATAATTAATTTGAATGAGCCCAATAAACTTTACCTAGTTCAAAAGGATGTATCATAAGTTGATGACTGGGTAGAATTCTAATTGTCCAACCATGTAAACCACTTTCCAGACAGGGTATCGAACCTGAATATTTATA
>JAGUXE010000170.1 GCA_020061995.1 Ignavibacteriales bacterium
ATCTGAAGTATGATTACAGCTACTAAAGCTGGAATTAAACTTGATATCGGCAAACTTGAAGCCCATTACCTTGCCGGTGGAAATGTGATGAAAGTAATTAACGCGCTTGTATCTGCCGATAAAGCAAATATTGGACTAACTTTTGAACGTGCTACAGCAATTGATCTTGCAGGTCGTGATGTGCTTGAGGCAGTAAAAATGTCTGTCTTACCAAAAGTAATCGAAACTCCTCTCGTAGCAGCAATGGCTAAAGATGGTATTCAACTTAAAGCAGTTGCAAGAATTACCGTTCGCGCAAATATTGAAAGATTAGTCGGTGGCGCCGGAGAAGCGACAATTTTAGCAAGAGTGGGTGAAGGTATTGTTTCAACAATCGGTTCAAGTATTAGTCATAAGCACGTTTTAGAAAATCCCGACAGTATTTCTAAAGTAGTGTTGTCTAAAGGATTGGATGCAGGTACAGCATTCGAAATTTTATCAATTGATATTGCTGATGTTGATGTAGGCGAAAACATTGGTGCAAAACTTCAGACAGATCAAGCTCAAGCTGATTTGCAAATTGCGCGTGCAAGAGCAGAAGAGCGAAGAGCGGCTGCAGTAGCATTAGAACAAGAAATGATTGCAGAAGTTGCCCGTCAACGATCAAGAGTGATTGAAGCAGAAGCAGAAATTCCAAAAGCAATGGCAGAAGCATTCCGCTCAGGTAATTTGGGAATCATGGATTATTATAACATGAAAAATATCCAGGCAGATACACAAATGAGAGAATCAATTTCAAAACCAGAAGATAAGAAAGATAATATCTAAAATGGATAATCTGTTTGATATTATAATCGGACTAGTCATTCTTTATAGTTTGGTTAGTCCTTTTCTAAAAAAGAAAAAGCAAAAGGAACTTCCTCCGTATAATGCTCCTTCAGATTCAGATGATGTTTCTGAACAGACTTCTATTCCTCAGTATGAAACTAAATCTGAGAATAAATCAGATGAATATGACATTCTAAAAGAAATAGAAGGGCTCTTCAATCAATCTAAAGTTGAGCATCAAAAAAAATCTGAAGATGATTCATGGATACCAACAAGCTCACAACCGGTAAAATACGAAGGTAAACATGCCCAGCCGGTAGAGTCTGAGAATTTACGGATGGAAGATTTCAAATATACTCCGGTAAAAAAGACCTATTCAGAAGAAATGGGTTATAAGTATAAATCACCGGCAAAATTAAAAACAAAAGCACATAAGTTTGAACCGGTAGCAGTCGTATTAAAATCGAGATTTGAGAATAAGTCATTAAAGCACTTAAGAGCTACTTTGCAGAATACAACTACTTTTAAGGATGCTTTTTTAGTTTCAGAAATCTTAAGTAAACCAAAGGCATTGCGCAGAAAGTAATGCAGAATAAATTTAAGCTGGTTCGGTTAAATCAGAGTCTTCAATCTCAACGAGTAGTTGATGAATCTAAGTTCATAATCAACTATAAGCATCAACTTAATGAAGCACAATACGAAGCCGCCAGCGCTACTGAAGGCTCTTTTCTAATTATTGCCGGAGCCGGTACAGGAAAAACCAGAACCCTTGTTTTTCGAGTTGCAAGATTGATTGAAATGGGATATGATCCTGAATCAATTTTGCTTTTAACATTCACTCGAAAAGCCGCAAATGAAATGATGAATAGAGCATCTCTTTTACTTGACAGGAGATGCTCTAAAATCATCGGCGGGACTTTCCATTCTTATGCAAATTCCATTCTTCGCAAATATGCAAAAGCTGTTGGTATAGAATCTTCGTTCACCATTCTGGATCAAGGTGATAGTGAAGATGTAATAAATTTGATACGCTCTCGAGCCGGTTTAGTAAGCAAAGAAAAAAGATTTCCAAAGAAGCAGACACTAAATAAAATTTTCAGTCTTTCTGCAAATACTTATCGAACAGTTGAAGATATAGTTGCCGATGAGTATCCCCACTTCTTTAACGACTTAGAAAAGATTGAAGAAATTAAAAAAGTATTTGTTGAGTATAAACGAAAAAATAATTTGCTGGATTATGACGACCTTCTCGTTTATCTGAAAGATTTTCTGTTTACACTCTCCCCTTCTGCAAAATCAATTTTGCAGTCAATTAATTTTGTCATGGTTGATGAGTATCAAGATACCAATAAACTTCAAGCTGAACTCGTGCGAGCATTAACTCAATTGAAGAAAAACATAATGGTTGTTGGTGATGATGCACAATCAATTTATTCTTTCAGAGGTGCTAATTTTAAGAATATAATGGAGTTCCCTAAGTTATTCGAAGGAACGAAAATTATTAAACTTGAAGAAAATTATAGGAGCAGTCCTGAGATTTTATCCTTTGCAAATAAGATTACTGAAGCAGCAATTGAAAAGTATGAAAAAGAACTTTACACTAAATTAAATCCCGGAGTTCTCCCGATAATAATCGCAGCAACTACTGAAAACCTTCAAAGCAGATTTATCGTTGAGAAAATTCTTGAATTGCATGAGGAAGGAATACCATTAAAGGATATAGCTGTTTTATTTCGTTCTTCATTTTTTTCTTTCGATTTGGAAATTGAATTAAACAAAGCAAATATTCCATTTGTAAAATTTGGTGGTATGAAATTCGTTGAGACCGCACATATAAAAGACATTCTCGCCATACTCCGCATAACTCTAAATCCCCGCGATTTTGTTAGTTGGTACAGGATTTTATTATTACATGATGGGGTTGGTCCTAAATCGGCTCAAAATATTATGGATGATTTAGCTAATGCAAATATTTCAATCCAAAATAATCCGGAAAGTTTAGCCAAGAATAAATTACTTCAAAAAGTTTATCCGCTTTTCGAATTACTTTACAAACTTCATAATTCAAAAGCACTCCCATCGGAAAAAGCTCAAATTGCATTGGAGTTCTATTATCCCCTTTTCAAATCAAAGTACGATGACTTTAACAAGCGAAAAAAGGATTTAGATATTTTCATAAATATTTCGGAAAATTATAAGTCGCTTGAAAATTTGCTAGCTGATATGGCTATCGAACCACCAATTGACAGCGTTGTTGATATTGAAGGAGAATCGAAGGAAGATGATTATGTTACACTTTCAACAATTCATTCAGCAAAAGGATTAGAGTGGAATAGTGTATTTATCATTCATGCTGTTGATGGATTTTTTCCAATGAGCAGATTAGCAGATAAGATTGAAAACATTGAAGAAGAACGTCGTTTAATGTATGTTGCCGCAACCAGAGCAAAGCAAAATTTAATAATCACCTATCCTATGAATATTTTTGACAGAGAAGCCGGAACAACTTTGTCTAAACCATCCCGATTTATTGCCGACATAAGCGAAGATTATTTTGAGAATTGGTTATTGGAAGAATAACTCTTCCCTTCTTAGTAATACAAAACTTAATTAGATTTAAAATTTCTATCAGATTCAAACCTTAATATATTTTCAGCGTTTTTAATTACTTCATATCCTTGCACACTCGCATTGTTTTAAAATAAAAAAGGGTGATCCGAAGATCACCCTTTTGAATCATAGATTTAATTCTATAATTACTTAAGCATCATCATTTTCTTTGTATTTACAAAG
>JAGUXE010000149.1 GCA_020061995.1 Ignavibacteriales bacterium
ATAATGAAACTTATAATCACACTTTTTGTTCTTATTGCAACCTTATTAAACGTAGGTAATGCTCAGAATATAAATGGCAGAATAACATCTTCATATTATGCATTTGAAAGAGCGGAATCGGAATCAATTTCGAATAAGTTTCTGAGATCATATCAGAATCTTTTATTGAATGTGAATTATGAAAAATTCAGTTTAAGAACTTCATTGAGTTTGGAAAATGACTTGATGAAGAAATTTGATTCGGATCCGCGCTTACGTTTTTTCTCACTCTATGTTGAAGGAAGAAACATTGCTGATCTTTTTTCTTTTAAACTGGGAAGACAAACTTTATTTCATTCTGTTGCAAGTGGTTCATTCGACGGATTGATGTTGAATGTGAATAAAGAATACTTCAAAGTATCAGGCTATTTCGGTGGAAACGTTCCGGCTTATAACAAATTGGAATTAACCGATCAATTTGGAAAAGACTTTATTGCAGGAGCAAAATTAAATGTATTTCCTTTAAAAGGTCTAAATGTTGGAATCGGTTATGTTCAAAAAGATTTTAAGCCTGAAGAATATACTACCCTACGACTCGATGAAGAGAATAATCCTTATCAAGTTATTGTCGCTCGAGGTTCTTCTCAATTCAAATTCCTAACCGCTGAAGCAGGATTTACCCTGGAGAATTATTTTAGTAGTGACTTGAAATTTGACTACGATGTGAATTATGCAAGAACTCACAAGATAGAGTTTTTCGGAAGTTACTCACAAATAGAAGATCTGGCAATCAACTTCTATTATAATTTTAGGGAACCATTAATCAGATACAACTCATATTTTACAATTTTCAATAATATTGAAAATACATCCGAGATTGAATTAGGTGCAGATTATAAGCTAAATAAATATTTTTCATTTTCCGGTAGATACGGTAATGTAAATTATTCTGATGAAAATTCTCAAAGAATCACACTCGGTATTTTCAGCAGATATGCTTCCGTGTCATATAGAAAAAATTTAGGTTATGCGGGTGAATTAGATGGATTATCCCTTTCATCTGCATATACTTTTTTAGATGGACTTGTAACTCCAAGTTTGGCGCTTAATTATTCTTCTTATAAAGTAAGTTCAAGTTCCCCTAAAAACGAGTTAATGGCAATTTCGGCTGGTTTTAATGTACGTCCTTGGCGAATTTTATCTCTTGATTTGCAAGGACAATATGTTAACAACAAAATTTATAAGAATGATTACAGATTATTCTTGAAAGTTAATTATTGGTTTAACACTAACTTAGATGTGTTGTAAAATGAAGATAAAATATTATTACGGAATTTTGACTGTTTTACTTTTATCCGCTTTAATCTTTTCAGCTTCTACTTCTTTAATAAATGAAGAGAAGGCTAACGGATCAAAAATAAAATTTTCTCATAAGTTGCATAGTGAATTGGCTGATTGTAAAACATGTCACTCCCCTATCGCTGCAGCTAACACTTTAACTGATCGACTATTACCTCTAAAAGAGGATTGCAAAACTTGTCATGACGTTGAAGATACAGAAACATGTAATACTTGTCATTACGAAGATGTTTATGAAGCACTCACACCCAAAAAATCGGAATTGTTGTTCAATCACAAACTTCATTTAACAATCAATTTAGAGTGTACAGATTGTCATAGAGGAGTTACAGATTTTGATAATATATCTGAAGCGAAGCAAAAAAATCCTCCTATGGAAAATTGTTATTCGTGTCATAATGATAAATCAGTTGCATCTAATGCTTGTGAATCATGCCATATTTCAACTTTAAATCTAACCCCACAAACTCATAAGGTAGTAGATTTTAAGAAATCTCACAAAATACTTGCAAATGCAAAAGATGCAAATTGTGTAATGTGCCATGATAATAACTCATGTGAATCGTGCCATGTAGGTACTTCAATGCTAAAAGCCGGAGTCGGTTTCGAAATGAATCTCCCTTTCTCTCCTACCGGATTTGTAGATGGCGCAACTCAGCAACAGATTACGAGAGTCCATGATTTGAATTATCGTTATACTCATGGAATTGATCTCAAAGGAAAAAATTCAGAATGTCAAACATGTCATCAGATTGAAGTTTTTTGTATTGATTGCCATAATACCACTTCCGGAGATATTTCTCTCGGAGGTATTATGCCATCAACTCACCTTTCACCTACCTTTGTACTTATTGGGAAAGGTTCAGGGGGTGGAGAACATGCTCGTCTCGCAAGACGCGACCTTGAAAGATGCATCTCATGTCATGATACAAGAAGTGCTGATCCTGTTTGTGTAACCTGTCATACTGACGTTTTAAAATGAAAGAAGCTGGAAATAAAATGAATATGATGATAAAATTTCTTTCTGTCACAGTATTACTGATAACTTTTATTGGTTGCAGTGATTTACAAACCGATATTCCTGTTCCTGTCAATAAAATTTCTTTGCACACTGATGGTATTTCTGATGTTGAATCACCCGACTTTCATGGGAAATTAATTAAGAATAGTAATTGGGATATGAAACAGTGTCAAGATTGTCACGCTTCTGATTATTCAGGAGGGTTGGCTGGGAACAGTTGTTTGACTTGTCATACATCACCAAGTGGACCTGAAGCTTGTAATACTTGTCACGGTGATTTTACAATACCCGGACAAATCGCACCGCCTCGGGCAATTGACGGGCAATTCACAACTGATTATCGTGGTGTCGGTGCACATGCAAAACATCTCTATACAAATACATTTGGAAAAACTTTAACATGTAATGTTTGTCATAGTGTACCGGCTTCGATTTATTCAGATGGCCATCTAGATTCATCGCCACATGCGGAAGTAGTCTTAAATCATCTTGCATCTTTCAAAACCATAATCTCACCTCTTTATGATCCTAATACTTTGACATGTGCCAATACATATTGTCATGGCAATTTTACCTTTTATCGAGACTCCTCATTGAATAATAATTATGGTGTATATCTTGCCGATAAAATGGAAGGTAATAACGTAACTGTAACATGGAATAAAGTTAATCAAAATCAAGCAGCATGTGGTACATGCCATGACTTACCACCAAAAGGACATAAGGTGTTTACTGCTGATCCGTTAAGGAATTGTAATCTTTGTCATGGAAGTGTTGTTGATGGAGATGGTAGAATTATTGATAAAAGTAAACATGTTAATGGTTTAGTTGACTTTAATTAAGTTTTCAATTGTCAGTTTCTTGAAATAGAGACTTGATTTTAAGAGAATGCTTCATTTAGAAAAATATTGAAGCATTTCTTTAAACAGAGATATTAATTTTATACGTATCTCAATGCAGTAACTAAAAAAGGTTCAATTGTGTGAATCAGATAAATTAAGTGTAATAATTAGTACTTAGGGGATAGTGTAAATGGAAGATAGAACTTATGTCGCAAATGCACTGGCTGAATTGACGTTTAAGCTTTTAGCTGGCTGCCATGAAAAAGAAGAAAAACTCGCAAAAGTGTATGGATTAACTCAAGCTGAATTTAGATGTCTTCGTCAAATTCATGAGAATGAAAATATTAACAATAAAGAGATTGCGGAACGGATGAATTTAAGTGCCAGCCGTTTAACTCGAATTATTGATGGATTGGTTCAAAAAGAATATGTAATACGGGAAATAGAGCCTAATGACAGAAGAAATATGAGAGTCTTTCTTTCTGCTAAAGGAACTCATCTCGTTCAAAACTTAAACTTAGCGTATATCCACATTCATGAGGAAATACTAAAAAACATCGATATGGATCAGCATCAACCGTTGATTGTTGCAATGAAACAATTGTTGAGTGCATTGGAAAAATGGATTGCTAAATAAAGTTGCAAAGGATATATATTAAAAAAAGAGAAGTTAATCTTCTCTTTTTTTTAATACAGAGTTTAAACTTTTTTAGTAAGCGCCTTTACCTGAAACCACCACACTGAATGTTCGAAATAAAATACTAAGATCATTAGAGATAGTTCGATTTTTAATATACTCAATATCTAATCGACCTATTTCAGATAATGATAATTCACTTCGACCGGAAATCTGCCAGAGACCAGTAATACCTGGAAAAACTTCTCTTCGACCAAGAAGATTATTATAATGGAGAAGTTTAGCAATTTCTGGTGGTAGTGGTCGTGGACCAACTAAATTCATTTCTCCTCTGATTACATTCAATAATTGTGGCAATTCATCAATACTGAACCTTCTCGTAAATTTCGCAATCACTCCAATAATACGGGGATCATTAGTTAATCTTCCATATTTAACCCACTCCTCTTGTGCAGATGGATTTTCGTTGAGATATTTCTGCAAATAATTTTCGGCATCCAAAACCATCGTTCGTAATTTATACATGTGGAATAGAGAACCTTTTTTGCCTTCTCTGAGCTGTTTAATAAAAACTGCTCCAGGAGAATTTAAGTAAATATATAATCCAAAAGGTAGAAGAATGACAAAAGCGGGTATAAATAAAAATATTGCAATCAGCCTCTGAGTATATTCCCACCAAATCTGATTCTTATTATAATTCAAATGTTTCAAATTCTTACCATACGGACTATCTTAAACAATTCAGCATATTCAACCCCACATTCCATTCCTCTGAATGCTGCTAATTTTTTTACAGATTCAATTGAAATTGGATGAGGGAAAGGATGTATCTGGCTTTGGTAAACCTCCAAAGCATTAAGTTTGTTATCAATAACCGATGATATATTGATATATAATTTCCCACCATTTGTTGATTTATCCCACCAACCCGAGTTTGTAGATTCGTAAGTTGCCACCATCAATGGATGCTTTCTAGCCCCTGGTCTCATTGCTGCCATTGCTTATTCATAAGTTATACGATGGTCTAGATTATGATTTGGTTCTGGAATATAACATTCGTCGTATTCATTATCATTTAGTACAGTATCCAGCATCGTTACTATTTCCAATTCCGGAATGGTACTTAGCTTCATATCCTTTTCTGGGAATAACACTTTGGTAATTGAAACTCCAAGACTACTTGCGGATGCCTTAAGTTCAGTAATTCTGTTTTCTGTTGTTGCCTTTTCATGCAGGTGACAATGTTTTACACCGCCTGTTGCCATTACAATTATGGTCACTTCAATTCCTTCTTTACTAGCAAGAGCAATCATTCCACCACATCCAATAACTTCATCATCTGCATGCGGTGAAATAATTAAAATTCGTTTAGGAATTTTTCTATCAGCAAGCATTATAATTGTCTCCTCTCAATATATGTTTTGGATTTAACGATAAATCTTAGATAAAGAAATAATTTAGGGGAGTTCATTCCAATCATTTATTCACCAATATTTTGATGAACCATTCAAAACGTGTTGATCGAATTTCGAACGGAAAACCAAACCGAATAGCCAAATTACTAAGTCGTTTATAATTCACCATTTGAAATTCAACACCTTGAATATGAAACCACACATATCGTATCCAATTTCTTGGATGATCGTTCCTTGGAAAACTAATGATCAAGCACCCATTTGAACGTCGTAACAAATTTATTATTCTATCTTCCAATTGAGAATAGTAATCCATAATACCAATCGCAATAACTACTTCGAACTCAGTTGATTCTGAGTTAAAAGAATCACATTGATTTTTTTCCACAACTTTTGCTTTGTTAATAAGATTTTGGTAAGCTTCAGATAACAAATGGCTCGAAATATCCTCTACAACAATCCTCTTTGGGGAACCCGAAAGAATCATCGATAAAAATTTCCCATCTCCGCACCCGACATCAAGTATATTTAGATCTTTTGTCGTAGGAATCCATTGACTCACAATCATCC
>JAGUXE010000127.1 GCA_020061995.1 Ignavibacteriales bacterium
CAATTTCCTTTTTATACTTCTTTTCTTTTTCAATTAAATCTCGTTGATGATCATCTTTTAATTTCTTTTCTTTTTTTTCGGAGTCTTCTTGAATCCTAGAAATTTCAGCTTGAACATCAACTTCCATTACCTGGAAAACATAATCTACTATTAATACAGAGTCAGGGTTACCATTAAAATTCCACATTATTTTTTCAGGAAGCTCTTTGGTTGTAACTTCAAGTGGTTTTCCATTAAGCGGAATATATGGACCATTAAGGGATACAATTAACCCACTGGGATAGCTACTGAACTCAACAATCAATTTATATTTTGTAGCGGTGTTTTCACCGCTTTTTATTACTTTTAGCCGAGTAAATTTTGGGGGTTCACTTTCTGTGGGAGCAATGAATCCAATTTTACCGCCTTCTTTAATATTTAATTTTATCATAGGAAAATCATTACTATTGGGCGTAGAGATATCGTACGGAAATAAATCATATTCATTATTCGTCGTTTTTTTTAGCAGAAAGTTTCCATCTTGAGGACCATCTTTAGCTCTAATGTTTACTTGAATACCCTCCTTCACTTCTGATTCTGTAAAAGTTAAAACTTCAGTCATCCCACTTCCACTCAAACCCTTGCCAACGAAAATATTACCCACTTTTATAAAATAGTCTTTAGCTAATTCGAGATTCAATACAAATTCTATATAGAGATGCTTATCCTCTCTCGACCTTACATGGGAGGAACTGATCTTCTTAAAAATTTTTTTTGCGCCTTTAATATCCAAAACTTAAAATCACCCATGCCTTTCTAATAATTTCATTATCTATTTTATTTTTAATACCTGGATAAACAACCTCTACAATAGTATCGTGTGGAAAATCCGACTTAACATAACTATGCTTTTCGTGAATTGTTGTATTGTATTTAATTTCCCCGGGTATAAAGTTTCCCCAATGAGTGTTCTCTTCATATTTGAGATTAAACACTTCTAATAGACCGTTGAAGTATTTTTTTTTAAAATTCATATCGTTGTAGTACTTTAGCTCGAGTGGGAACAATACCGACTTAAGAAATTCAGCCTTAACTAGGGAGAGAAAATCTCCTTGATCTGAATGTAATCGCTTTAGTTTGGAATATTCATTAACACACTCGTAACTCAACTTTATCTTAGAAATAAATTCATTGAATATGTTTCTAAAATCTTCAGTTAAATTTACCTCACTTAAAATGCTTTTCAATAAAGAATCGAGAGATACTAGCTTCTTGTGTTTTTCATCGATTAAAGCTGTTATTAATAGACTGTAATAATCTTGGGCTTTATTGGAATGAATAGAAGCAAAATACAACCTAGATCTATGATAATACTTTTCTGGTTTTTGATCCAAAATCTGTAAAAGTTGAGAAAAATCTGCTGCTCGTTTTATTTTAACTTTCATAACATTAATCAAAGTATCGGTCTGTTTGTTTTTTCTTTTTTTATCAATTCCTCAAGATGGGTTATCTTCTCTGATAATATTGATAGTTTATTTAATAGTTCAGTACTCATAGTTTGTTCCGCCTTAATAAAGTATTGAAGGGGTTCTTCTAATGAGTACTTAATCTCATCATATGTAAGATTGTGTGAAACGTTGTATTGAAGTGAAATGGTTTTTAATTGCTCTTTTATTTCTGTTATCTCGATTGATAAAGAATTAAGTTTATCTTGAAGTAATATATTAAGTGGGATAGGACTAGAATTATCAAGGTCAACATATAGGGTTTCTTTTAACATAAGCTGAATAACAGATTTTGAACCCAAATTTTCGGTTAATTGTCGAGCAAAGGCTTCCCGGAAATCATTGTCCTTTGAATTTTTTTCTTTCCCGGATATCTTTTTTCTGAGAGATAAACAAATTATAAGTACTCCCAATAAAATGATAGTAATTATGAGTAATAAAATATTCTGAAGATTGAATAAACAATTCTGCTGCAAAGCAGAACTTTGCTGTTGAAGAAAAATGCTCAATAAAAAGATATTCAGTATCATGTTTTATCCTAACTTACTAAAAATGGGAAAGGGTACAAGAATTCGTGACTAATGAAACTTTCTCCATTCTTAACGATTTTGAATTGCCCAAGCCAAGTTTCTAAAAAATCAATGCTCAGTACATATTCATCTGCACCCATTGATGGTGGATTAAATAATATTCTTTCAAGTTCAAAGTATTCATTGTTTATCATACCGACCAAAATCAAAATATTTTCGACGTTGTCGTCAATAGATTTAGCGATAGAGAATTTCAAATATGTAGATGCAGGAAGAACATCACCGCAGCCTATTAGTTCAAAATACTTCATTCTCTTATTCTCTTTATTCGAACTCATGAAATAACCAATCGAGACGTTATTATGTACCGGAATTAACATTGAACTTTTTTGACAGATATAAATAAGATTTTTGTAAAAAGCTTCATCCCCAAAAATCTCTTTCGTTTTTTCTTTTCTTTTAACTTTCTGTGACATATTTGAAAATTTTACTTGAGTCATTTGAGAAATCACTGCTTCTCTAAGTAAAAGTGACGCTAAGTTATAGGATTTCAGTCCATTATTTAAGGTCGTAAAATATTTCTCCCTGAGATGATTGTAAACCAAAAGCACAATCGCATCACATTCATAATTCGAAACCATCTCAGCAGCAGTTTTCACAAGCGTTTGAAGATAGATTGCGACCAAATCCTGATCAATATTTTTATTTAACATCAAATGAAACGAAGGAAAAACTATTCCAATTTCTTCTGCGGGAGGAGCAAACTTAAATTGTTCGTTCTCCCAATAAAATTCAGGAAACATCACGTTTTCTATCTCGAAACAGTTATTAATAGTGCATGTAAACGCTTCTTCTTTTATCAGTGAAATAATTAAAATTTTCAACCTACCTCACCTTGGAGAAAAATTTCATTATTTATGCCACTATAGAACCATCTAATTGAGTCATTATTATCCACAAACAGACAGAGTCGTCCATTCTTATTTTCTAATCCAATTGGAATACGAATTGAAAGTGTACCACAAGATTGTTCCTTTCCAAAACTATTCCTAAAAAGTTCAATTGAAATTGTTTTTAAGGGTAAATACTTTTCCGTAATAAAAACCGCATAATTCGAGATTAGATTATTGGCTAGTATAAATTTCTCTGAATCCACGTTAATTATTTTTTCTGTCCCAGCACGGATTAACACCCTATCAACTGTTTTAATAGAGTATTGTAGAAAAGTATTTTTAATCAGAATGTTTTGAGCTTTACCAGCGATTTCAAGAGCACCTTTGGCGATTATATGTTTTAATTCATGCTGTAGTTCAACTCTACACTCTGGATGAAACACAAGTTTTTCCCGTGACGGGTTAAACCCCTTAAATTTATCTGAGGGAAAGGGTTGTGCACTCAAGTAATGGGAAAAGATGGATTGAGTAATTTGAAATTGAGACGATCTCCCCACAAGAATCACTGTAAAAGGTGTACGGTCAGCCAAGATTTCATTAACTTGAGTAAGAATAGTATAAATTAATTTATCAAGTTTCTCCCCAACTTCAACAAATACTTTCTCTTTTACTTTAGAAATGAGATCCGGATTGAGGTCTAACTCAGCTAAGGGAGTTTTTTCTATAGACCAGCTAGCAGGATTTTTTTTGCTCGTTCCCTTGGCCATATATATTCTTTTAAGCGGAGGTGGTGAATCCTCAATTGATTTTTTAAAGTTTTCCGCCCATATCCAGAGTATGCTAGAATTACTTTGTAGTTCATTGGGTAATCCGCCTGAAAATTGGGGTGGGAGTGTCAGTTTTTCATCGGGGTGAATGTATGGGATAAAACTATCTTTGGCATCGTATGTTTCTCTTAATGCATTTATTAATGAATAATTGATGTCATCTCCACCGAAATCTTTCCCCAGATTAAATACTGGGCTTAATGATCTCCGAATTATTTTTCCACCGAACACATCTACCTCCTCATCGACAGAATACTTAGTAAAAACAACATCGGTTGTTCCACCTCCAAAATCGTAGATCAAAAAATAGTGGCTGCCCAATGGGAGATCACGAATATAATTTAATGCACCGGCAGTTGCTTCATCAATAAATTTAATATTTCCGCTATCATAGGTTAGAGCAATTGAGTTAATAATTTCTTCAAATTTTTCTTTCCTTGATTTATCAATCCCGGTTGGGTGGGTAAAAACATAAGAGTCAAACTCGTAGGCATAATGCTTTAAAATATAATGCTTAAGTTTCCTTAAGAAATCTATAGTCATTTGTTCATAAGTTTTAGGTTGAAAATTATCACCCTCAAGAATTAATTCGCTTAGATTTTGACCAATAAATCGCTTGATAGAATGAAACGAATTTGCATCATGAGTATTGTAAGCATCTTTCGCAATTTTTCCAATAGAATAACCAGAGTTAGCTTTTCCACTATAATATATATAGCTTGGTATACATGAAAGATCTGTTCCATCATCAGCCAGCTCATCAGAAGACCAATCCAACATCCTGAGGTCTCCATTGGGCTCTTGAATACATACACAAGAATTAGATGTACCAAAATCAATAGCAATTTTGTTAGTTCGATGTGGTGAGACTATTCTCCAATTGAACTTAAAGCACTGTTGATTTGTCGGTGCTAATCTATTTGAAATTTCGTCATATTTTATTACTATTTCATCAGAGAGAGCTTTGACATTAGAATAATTAGTTGCATTAAGAGATAATTTAACTTCGAATTCTTCACCAGGATTCAATTGTCTTGAGCTATGAAATAAATTCGAATTGTTGAAAGATATCCCCTCAGTTGATTGCCTGGTATAAATTTCCCTCACTCTAAGTGAAGCCCCACCACTGTTTTTAAAAGGCACCGCAATTTCATTCATATCATTTGTGAAAGTTTGCAAACCAGATAATAATAATTTGAGATTAGTTTCTAATTTTGCCGGGAAATTTGGGACTAAGTATACTGGGTATGTAATAGGTTTGTGATTCTTAAGATGAAATATAATTTGAACCTTATAGGGTGTATTAAGATTAAGTTCTCCTTTTAACTTAAACTCGACAAATTCATAATGCCCGATGGGCATCGGATGCAATTTATTATTAAATTGAGGAAAGCTAATCTCCTCAACTGTTATTTTGCTGGAATCCCCTTCAATAATTACTTCTAATTCAATCTTAGTTATTTGAACTGAACTTTTCGCAACTCTAAATGCTACGCGACCATTAAAAGTTTGTGTATCTTCCTTTTGAAGGAAACTGCGTTCATTATCAATTTCCAGGATCGGCCTTGGCAAGATGTTCAAATTTAATTCTTTTTTCCCCGAGTTAACTGCAACCTCACGACTTATGAAGGTGAATGTAACATTCTTCCCTCTATCTGAAACCGAATTTAAGTCCCTCATTTTGGTAGGATGTATTAAAAAGCGAAAAGAGGATGTGGAGCCAGGATATGGTAACTCAATTTCATTTTCTTCAGAAATAAATTCTAACCAGTCTGCGTTCTCATTTGTTTCATGATTAGTCACTTTTCCACTGGTATCAATGGCAAGTTTAAATGCACTTAAAAACTCTGAAGAGGTCGAACGATCTACCGGGTCTAACATTAGAGCATCTGTGATAACCTTTTTGAAACGTTGGTCTAATCCTTCCAAAGAGAATTTGAGTTTCCCAGTTTTTACAGCACTAATATATTCGGATTCTGTTGTGAAATGGAAAGGAAGTTTATTTGTTAGTAATACTTTAAATAAAATTCCAAGAGACCAAACATCCGATTTGGAGTTTAAGTTGTTTCTGTCCTTTATTAATTCAGGCGCTAATGGAAAGACCTGTAAATCCGGACTATTTTCTGTAATTGAGGTAATATTAGCATCATAATTTTGCGTGAGTAATAAGTAAAAATAATTAGTAAGCATGACTAATTTGTTATCTATAAAAAAGAGCGTATCTGGTGAAATATACGAATGGACAATATTTTGCTCATGGATTTTGACCACACTCTCAATTAAATGCTCCATAAGAATTAATGTATGCTCAATTTCAGGGGAAGTGTTAAATTTGAATTTTGTTTCATCCCAATTGAATCGTGCCCCAAGCGATTCAATTATTTCCATTTGCGAGAAAACGAAAATTAAAAAAACTCGCTCCTTTTCCTTCCATGAACTAATTTTATCAAATAGAATTAGGCCTTCAAATTTTTGCTTCTCCTCATACAATCTCACATTCTGTTCATAGAATTTAACAAAAAGAGGCAGTTGAGGGCTCGTCTCTGGAATTGAGAAGAGAAGTACACTCTTCTTCGAATTTTTATCTTTGATATCTACAACTCTATACCATTCTCCAAAAGCATCCGAACGAAGATGTCCTTCAACTCTATATCTATTATTTATATACTGGTCTTTTTGAATTGAGAACATCAATTCACCTTTTCAGATTTTTTTTCAATCGTAATTGAATTTATTCCGGTATTAATAATTGAAATTATAATTAGAATTGAATCGGATTTTTCCAACAATTCATCAGCATATAATAAGGGTTCTCCATTTTCGAAATTGGCTTCAAAATCAAGGGTTGGTTTTCCGCACCATCCGCAGTATAGTTCATCCATCGCGATTTGCCAGCCACTATGACAATTAATACAATAAATATATTCATCCATAAATAATCCTTGCTACACTATAGGATATTTTGAATTTATAATTTCTTTGTAGAAATCAGATATAGCATTATACTCTTCAGACGATGGTTCCATACCTCCTTTTACCAGAGTTTCTTTATATGAATTCACCATTTGGGTAAATGAAGCACGATTTAATGAATTAAATATTTCTGTCAGTTTTCTCTTAATTGTCTCAAAAACGTCCGTGTCAGAACTAAGTTTATTGTAAAAATCTTCACTTTTATCAGAATAGAAATACTCATTTCCAGTAATTTGATTGCTATCAACAAAAGTCAATTTAAAACGACGATGACAACCGTCATTCAGAATCGTTACCTCTTCGAAAATTTCCTTAGCAAAAAAATCACAGATAAGTCTGAACCAATCCTCTTTTTTCATCTCCTCCATTGTTAAGAAACGCTCAATATCAAACTTTGAGGGGTCTTGATCAATGTGAGGACCATTTCCTAATTTTCCATTTTTATACTGAACATGCATGTGTCTAAATGCTTCAAATTCATTTATTGCTATCGCAGCCTCTTCCTTATATAGGTATAATAGGTGATTCAAATTGACATCCAATTCAAAGGTTATTTTCATTTCCTGTCCTGGACCTGAATTGATCCTCTCTCTCGCTGCCGTTCTGGATTGTTGGTCTCCCCCTGCAATGAGAGTTGGATGTTGATTTGTACGATAAGGAATTTTTGGGCGGTCTTTTGTTGGTTCGAACATTGGTTCAGCATTAGGCGCATAACTAAGAAGAGTTGCATAATTGAGATGTTTCTCGGTCATGATGCTAAAATTGGCTATGGTCTCACTTTGCAAAATTTGGACCTGTAATAAATGCAATAAATCATTAAATATAACCGGGGACTCATTACGTGCTTCAAGCATGAGTGGTATCGTTTTCAACGATAGATGAGAGGAGACGGTGGAATCAGTCACTATTTTGGATATATCATCGGTTTCTTCTTCGATTGTTGGTTTCCTTAGGATAATCTTCAGAGAAGAGTAATCCTTTATTTCTGAAAGCGATCTGATTTTATCCTCCGCAGTTCTCTTAATATCATCAACTATATCATATATACGATTAATTTTCGTATAAATCTGACCTCGTATAGAGGATTGATTGTCCTGATAAAATCTAGCTAAGAAATGAGAAAGCAAAAGATTTTCTGCGTCAGATATTAAATAGTGGATAGAGTCTGCGATGCGATTTGCATGTTGCCGTATAACGTCTGGACGCGCTCCAACCAAAGCAGTTAATATTCGAGACTGTTCTTCTTTAAGTGCAATGAAGTTAGGTTCTAAAACTTCAAAATCTATATCTCTCGATGAGATGTTTGGTGATTCATTAATAATATTTGAAATCAGCTCCATAACTTTTTCTGAAAATTTCTGCAAATCAATCAGAGAAAACCGATGGCTATTTGAGAAAACAGAGGATATGGATTCGGTTATTAAATTCTCAATCCGTTTTGCAATATCAGATTCGACGGACTTCATAGCAGGTATCAGATTTAAATCCAGCTTCTTGTAATAATAACCATTAAGTTTAAATCTGGTAGCAAGAGGATTTGAATCAGGCTCGGTATAAAGCAGACTCCTAACCTCATCAATATTAATTTTTTCTGCTGATAATCTTTCACGGAGATTTGTATAAATCGGGAGCCAACTCGCTTGAAGTGTATTCTGAATACCTCCCTCGGTCAGTGCTGAAAGTTTACGTCTAATTGTATCACTTAATTGTTTAACAAAGTCATTCGCACTCTCCTCAATCAAACTAGGATTACTATTCTTTTCTGTCCCCAACCAATTAACAGCAAGTTTACTTTTAATATACTTCGAAGCAGCAATATCAGCTATTCGGCTTTTGGGGTACCAAAACGCGACAGCTCCAAATGAGGAGAATCTCCTCAAATATCTAGGAGGACGATCGAGCCTGACAAATAATGACCCATCCCAATTGGTTCTTAAAGACTCAAGTGAGTTTCCAGCACCAGCAACAATATCAAAAAAGAGTGTCATTCCAATCATTTTATGAAGACTCTCGTGATCAATAGTCCCATCTGGTCTTGCCAAAACAGTATTATTACCTTTAATATTCTTGGTTGTAATTATTGACACATGATTAAAGGGGGGATTAATAATTTGTTTTCGTATCGAAGTGTCTGGCAATAAATAATTATACTCTGTACCGTCCTGAGTATAATAATCTAGCTCAACCATCGCAGCGTAAGCATTAGCTGCAAGCTGCGCATTATTTGGCTGTCCAGCAAGCGAAGAATCCAAAATTGTGAAGATCCCTTTGATTTGTACACCTGGATATGTCTCCCTGAGATAAAAGGCTAAATCAAGAAATCCACCTGAACCTGTACCCCCTAACAGCGTACCTGCAATGAATACATTAACACCTTCTTCAAGGAAATTAATAACTCCATCGGGAAGTATATTCTTACGTGAATGGTAATCTTTTAGCATTTGGTCCGTTTTCGCATGGTTTTCTGGTTGTTGAACAATCTGCATGTGTGTTTGTAAAGAATCAACCAACTCCGTCCAATTAAGCCATAATGCGAGCCGTCCCAACTTTCTATTATTTTTCATGCCAAGCTCAAGTGAAACATTTCCCAAATTAGCTAATTGGTTGGGTAACCATTCTTTAAGCCCCTCTTGATATAATTGATGATTAGGATCCAATTTATATCTAACCTGATTATACTGCTGAGATTTTATCGAAACTTCAGCAATTTTTATCTTCTCAAAATCGTTTGGAAAAAGATCAGAAGGTAGATTGTATTTTTCTCCTCCTGTATGGGAGGAAATATGCAGAAAACGTACACATGGGAAACCTGCTGTTAAGAATTCTTCATAAAACAATTCTCTTACTGCATTAATGATTGCTAGTCCCGAGGTCCCGATCCCAATAAATAATGTTGGTTTTAATTTTATCATAATAGTGTCTTCCTAATTATCCACGTTGATTAATGTATTGAATTTTTTGTGTGAGAGATATTATAAAAATAACATCCGCAACAAATAGTAAAGAAGCAACAATAATAACAAGCACATCGAGATCGAAATTAATATAATAGAAAACAATTCCAAGGAGGAAAGTAAAGACAATGTGAATAATGGTAGCGTTACGGTAGCCACCAATGACTGAAGCTTCCAGTCTCGTCGAACTGTTTTTTTCAATTAAATAGGTTATAAATGCCACACCCCAAACAATTATGAACCAAAGTGCAATCAGTGCACCCGAAAAGTGATAAGGATTGTTAATAATATCGGTTATAAAACTCGTAAGAAATTCCATATAATTTCCTCTTAACGTTTTTTAATGTTAAATAATCTATTTTTTATAGTAGTTGTATCTGATGTATTACCAGCTGTTATTTTTAATTTAACTTGATTCGCATCGGCATTAATGACTACAAATTCTAATCCGGATTTGATATCTCTCTTTTCATTCGGACTGACTAGGGAAAATAAACCTTCTGAAATATACAGTAGATGGTCGTTTATAGCTCTCACATCATATAATTTCTGAGATGCTTCTGGACTAGCGACACGCCCCAGAAGAATTTTATCGCCTGGTTTAAGAGAGAATTGCTTTGACGACTTTGGTTCACCAATTTTTTGTATTGTATATGTAACCCCTTTATTTTTAAGCAAAAAGTAAATATATCCAGCTATGGATGCTAAAAATATGAGGAAGATTATTAGAAGATATTTTGTTCGACCATTCCCTTTGTTATCACCATCGTCTGGCTCCTTAACAAATTTAGCATTCACAAAATCTTGCTCGGTTAAATCTTGAGTAAGTAATTTACCATCATATTTATATCGTGTAGCAATATGAAGATAAAACACCGAATCTTTGACTAGACTTGAGGAAGGGGAGATAATAGAAGTATCCATTTTGTTTATTATAAATGGGGGTTTTACGGCTCTATAAACTATTTCTCCAACATAGATTTTCTCACGGTTATAAATTTTAACCCAAACATCCAAATCAGTTATAGCTAAACTTCCTGCATCTCCAATTGGTGAAATTCTAATCTCATTGTCCCTCACCTTTTTATATGAAGCGGAGAGAGAATCAAATAAAAAAGTGACAAATGATGAGGATGATGTGATGTCAGGATTTAATTTTAAATATTTTCCATAATCTGATTTCACTTTTGAAATGGTTAGTTTAATTTCGTTAATCGAGTTATTCTTTTTGGTATATTGGTCTAATTTTTTACGATATATTATTTGTTCAGGATATTTATTTTTTAAATATATAACTGCATTTGCAGCATCACCCGTATAGTTAGCAATATTATCTTGTTGCTCATCAGATAGTAGCACCCAATACACTTCATAAACATTCCTGTCTACCTCTTGATAATATTCGAGTGCTGCAGGGGTTAAATCAGTATATTGTTGTTTATATTGACTTTTCTTTTTATAAAAATGGCTCACAAATTGTGTTCGTTGAGTAATGTCTGAAGAGGTTATTAGTGTTAGATTACTACCAATTGTGTATAACGAGATTTTTGAGCCAGCCTTGGCAAGCGGGAAAATAGGACCCTCAGTTGTATCCTGAAAATCACCATCTCCAGGAAGTCCAAATATTGCTTGTTCAAGATAAAGATTCCATTTGTCTATTTTGGAATCAGTAATACTGTTATGGGAAACCATGCTTCCTGATATATCAACCATTACCATGATATGAATTTGCTTTGGAGTGGATTGTCCAAAGTTATTGGCACCAAAATTAGCAATAATAATTAATAGGGAAACAAAGATGTTGTGTTTAGTCATATTATACCTATCACATTTTTTTTATTTGTACAGAATCACTACACTGAAAAGCTAGAATCCCTTCTTCAAGAATAATTCTTGAAAGAGGAGAGAACCTAACACCAATGATATCTGCGAGGTTAATAACGTTTGCGATTAACGAAGTTCTTAAATTGAATACATGTATTCTGTCTTTTGAAAAAGAATAAGCGAAATTATTTAATACACAATTATTCTCTAAATTTAGACTTTCCTTAAATTCAGACTGCTGCGAGTTTCCCTTTAGGTCAATTCCTAACGCTCTATTTTTTGTTGCAGAATCGAATAAAAACACTTTATGTTCAGAATGGATAAGTTCATATTTAATTTCATAAGTGTTATCTAAATTAAATTGCAAAGTAATCGAATTGAGCAAATCGGTAACAATGAAATTATGACTATTATTATTCTTTCTGGAGATAAAAACAAAATTATTTTGCATGATTACTGGGGGAGAACAAAAGTCACTATCAATTTCACAAAATTTTTCAATAACTATTTTTTCACGTCCCCCAAAAGCATCAAAACTTGAGAAAAATAAAGACCCCGATGTAGAAAAAAACAACACCTTTTTAGCGTGTGAAGAAATGACAATTGGATACCATTTCCCATTAGTGGTGATTGTGGGCATTGGGACTGATCTGATTGAGCTTTCAGATATTTCTTTGGAAGACAAATCAATTATAAATAGTTTTAGATCAGCGATAAACAGCAAGTATCTATTATTATTAATTTGAAGTATGGAAGGCTTATTAACCGATTCTCTGATAGCCTGTGAATAATATGGGATAGAATCCGACTTGATGTTCAAATCTCTTGTTACTCTAAAACGATAAAGGTAATTCCCCTTTATTACATTAAAATAAATTCCATCGAAAAGTGGAGTCGTTGACTTAATAATATTTCCTAGAATTATCTCAGAACTGCCGATTTCCTTGTTTTGATCTGCTAGATTGTACACCCTAAAAGTATCATTATATGAATCAGGGCAAACTAACCATTCCTTATAGATTACTAATTGTGGAAGATCACCATAAGGGAGAGAAGATTTTTGAGTGAGTTTGATTGAAGATGAAAACTCTATTTTATCCAAATCCAGAGGTTGGCTTTTTAATTCTGTTCCACAAAAAGCACAAAACTTTGCATTTGATGGAACTTGTCTAGTACAGTCTTGATTAGTGCAAATCATGGTATATACTATTCATGAGTATAAGATAGTTTTCTTAATACTTTTAATCTGTAGACATTTGAATTGAAATCAAAATTTCTATATTGCAAATGGTTGGTCAATTCTGACAAAAGATTGGAATTGACAATCCATGGGAAAGAATTATCAAATAGATGTTTTTGTAAGTTCAAGCGATTAATCTCCCTCTACTAAATATGACCAATTATTAATATCCCCCAAGGATATTAGTTGTACGAGAATTATTATAATCTAAATGACAAACTATTTGGAATAAAACCATTCAAAAAACTCAACAAATATAATATATAAATCGATATGAACATGGAAAATATTTTTGGTATGATCTAATTTTTTCACCTAAATTCAAATTAAAATAAAAAATATTTGAGTTCACTCCTCTTAAGAATTAAAAGACTAGGGTTAGCTAACTCTATTTTATTCATCAAATGAGTAGAATCTTGCCTGAATAATTCTCACTTTTAAGTCAGTTCGTGATTTGCAGAAAAAAAAGCCACAAGCTTATGGAGAAAGTCAAATTATACTTAGCGTAATTTCAATATTTATATCATAATATCTTCACTCACTTCTAACCCATTAAATAACTGATTGTTAGGATGATTATGGATGGGATAATCGGAGGGGTAGTATTTAGCTGAATCTGAACTTTTTATTGAAACCCTTAACAAAACGTAAATCCCCCATCTCTATGATTTTGGAAAATCGGGCTGTTTCATTACTGAATAGCTATGTGTCTTAAGTAAAATAAAACCGTTGAATTCGTTGTTAAAAATCGTATTAAATTTATATCTTGTCAAGCATTTATTTTTACGTGTGATACAGCCCACTCGAAAATTGAAATATTGTGTTTTTAGGCTAATTTCAAATAAAATTTTAATTGTTAATTATGAAATATTAATAGATTTTAGTCTGTTTTTCTCATTTTTGAGAGTAATGTTGTAAGGTTAAAATGTATGTTTAAGAGTGAAGACTGATTATCAGACAAAAATTTTGTTGGTTTATAGAATAACAAAAACCAACCTCGTTTTTGCCGGTTTTATATGAACCGCGCCCATACCAAATACAACCGACTACCAAGGTTACAAAAACACATACCCCCTTGGTTGATATGTTAATTTTTTTTGGGGAAATTTGAACTTGACCCTTTAGGCATCATAGTATATTTCAAAAAAACAAATAATTATATTACTTCTATACAACAGCTTTACTTTTTGCTTCTCTTTCCATAGCTCGAATAGCTATTCGTGCACATGCAAGTGCATCGGATAATGGTTCGTGATGGTCTAATTCAATCCCAAGATATTCACATACATTTGGAAGTTTGGTTGGGAATATCTCCCAAGTTTTGCGCGCCAGTTGAACCGTACACTTAAATTTCTTATTGGGAATCTCTATCGAATATTTTCTACAGCACGCTTCAAGTACTCCTTTGTCAAATGATGCATTATGAGCTACAAGAAAATCTATTCCAACAAAAAACTTTTGAATTTCTGGCCAGACTTCATCGAATGTGGGTTTGTTTTTTACGTCATCCCAAGTAATATTATGAACATAAGTGAAGTAAAACCATTTTGAAGGTGGTCTAATCAGAAAACTTTTTGTTTCCACAATTTTTCCATCATTTACTTTAACCAAGCCGACTGCACACGCACTGTCGCCATAATAATTCGCAGTTTCAAAATCTATTGCTGTAAAATTCATATTAGTAATATAATGTTTAATGTATTATTCAAAATAATATCTGACCGTCTTCAGAATTCTTTTCATCAACTTTTTCTTTAATAAATACTTTTCCAGAACGAGACTATATGTTCCTTCGAAGATCATCCAGTTTTCCTTAATACTGTTATGGATTGCCTCTGAATCTATATTTTGTTTTACTGCATTTTGTTTCGCAAAATATCCTATCAGAAATTTTACTATGTCCACCTCTGAATATGTAAATCCAATGTCACGATTTGGTGGATCACTAATAACGGAGTATGCTCCAGATTCATTGATAAACCCTTCATAGCTGTTGCAGTCATAATCGGGAATATCCTTTATTTGCCGTTCGAGGACAATTCTTGCCAAACCGCTCTGATAGACAGCGTACTCAAGTTCAGCAGCAAGAGCGTCTAGCTCTTCGAAACCCGCTTGATGTTTGTCCTTGAAATATTTTTGAATAAAATTCATGAACTCGGTTCTATTTATTCCAGGTACCCAACTCCTTAGATAATAGCGTTCAATGTTAGTCTCGTCTCCGTAATAATCTTTTTCAAAACCAACAAAAAATTCAGCAATGAAATTTCGGATAAATGCTTTTGTCCCTTCCGATTTATCTCTCTTCGGTCTATCTACTATGTACTTGAGATAATCTGTAACCTCATGACTTGATACACAATAAACATTCCAGCCTAAGTCAACATTTAAGTATTTGATCAGTTTTACCATTAGTTGGTATTCAAGTTGTTGATACGCTTCGTAACTTAGATTTATTTTCAGTAGGTACGAGATAAACTGATGGATCTGCCAGCGTAAAATATCAACTGTAATATATTCAAGTCTCCGCTGTCTAATTTCTAAAAGCTCATTTTCAATGTAGTAGCCGAGCAAGGTGCAATCTTCCACTAATGATCGCAATATTTCTTCCGGTGTTTTCATCTCTTAATTACTCATCATAATTGATGATTTAACTTGAGTTAAGGTGTTTCCAAAACAATCGGCAACACCTTCTCTCAGTAAGTTTTCAAAATGAATAATCCCTTCGTTGTACAATTTTACTTTTGGGAAATTGCCTCGAGTTATTGTTCGTAAATCGGAATCTACGATTTCAACTTTTCCGTCTGATTCAGCTGCGTAGTGATGAGGAGCTATCTGATAAATTTGGTCATACGATTTTTCGTTAGCAATGTATCCACTTTTATCAATAAAGAACCAATGAGCATCTTTTTCAACTGCCGCATATTTTCCAACAAAAGGGATAACACTTTCATAAATGAACGGGATTGCGATCTCACCTTTGGCATTAATAAAACCATAGTTTCCATTCCTCCAAACCGCAGCAACTCCGGATGAAAATCTTAATGCCCATTCATATATCATTGGTATTACCAGATTCAGTTCTTTATCAATAAATCCATAGTCACCATTGTACTTTCTTCGGATCAAACCTTCAGAATATTCATCATTATCATCTAATAGATCATATGGATGTTCGATAATCAATTCTTCACCGAAGGGAATTACAAATTCTCCTATTGTATTGACGTATGCGACTAATCTTCTTTCACCATCATCTGTCATTTTTGAAATGTTCGCAAGACCATTCCTAAACTTCCCGGTAACAAAGAATTCATTCCATTTTGCAATTTCTTTTCCCACTGTATCAATAAGAACAGTTTCATTTCCTTTTTGAACAAAAGCCAGTCCTTCAGAAAAATCATCACAAATATTATACTTTGGTGGAATCACCCATCGTAAATTGCGATCAACAAAACCGCATTTCATCTTTAGCTCTGCTTGTGCAAGATCATTTTGAAAAAAACCTAGATAATCGAAGTGAGGAAATGATTCTTTTCCGTCAATACCTAAAACTCCTCTTACGAGTCTTTCGTTTTCAATTTTATAAATTGTTGTAATGCCATTTGTTGTTTCACCTCTGACGATCGCCTCCATAACACTCTCTCCTTTTTAATTAATTTAATTTTTATTTCAAATTTAGATGTGAGAAGGGGTGAAAGTTCTATCATTAAATGATAATTCTCTATTGAGAATAATCCGGGCGATGAAAGTTTCTGATATGTATTTTATTTTTGGTGAGCTATAATGTTATTTTTTGAGATCTTCGTTACTAAAGAAATCAACTCCTCTGGTTCTTGTGCAATTACTTCTCCACCTCTCCCCGCCACCCAGCGGGCGACATCTTCAAGTGAATTAACACAAAATGAAACCATAACTAATCCATCTTTCTGATAATCAATGGTCTGCTTTTCCATCAGCAGAGGGATTTTACCGCTTGCGATCCATTGCGGAGTGAACATGAGTTTAACCTTATGATTTTCATGGCTTGTCCATGCACCGAATGAATTATCGAGCAGCAATTGTGCGTTCAGCTCTTCGGGAATTGTAAAGTTTTTCTCGGTCATTTCTATTGCGGTGATTTTGGAAAGCAAGAACTGTTTTACTTTATCTGCTTCCTTTGCAAGTAATCGCCATTCGTTCTCCCTCTCAAAAAGAAGGAGTGGCTGAAGTCTTTTATCGGTTAATCGTTTTTCGGCAGTCTTTTTATACTTTATTTTTATTTCTATTTTTTCTCTGCAAGCCATGTTCAGCAAAGCCAAAAAGCTAAATGATTTCTCTTTTAATACTGTTGTAAGAAAGTGATTACTTTTTTGGGAAAGTGCGGTTGGGACTCCTACATAAACATAATCATCAATTAATTCATTCACTGTATCTTCTTGAAGCGGAGAAGTAACTTTGAGTCCTTCGTTCGGAACTGAATGAATGTCAACACCCCTTTTTCTTAGGGTTGATAAATCCCGTTGAATAGTTACGGAATTACACTCAAACATATCTTCCATGTCTTGTGTGGAAAACTTGCAAGGATAGGCTGTTGTTAATGCAGCTATCTCTATTTGTCGTTTTGTTTTTTTCAGAAAATCAGACATACATTTATTCCAAAAGATAGAAATGACTGCTTCAATTTAATCAGAATTATCATTTAATGATAGAACCGTTTAGGAACAATCAACTAGTTTTGCAGTGAGAAAATAAATAATTGGAAGGTTCACAAAATGGAACTAGTTGTTTATTTAATTGGGAGTGGATTTCCTATTAACGGGAGAAACGAAGTTATTTATCGGGGTTAATATGAAATAAAGGATAATAGAGTTGTCAAATTTCACGAATGTACAGACGCTGAATCTGTAATAGAAGTTTTGTTAAAAAGAATGTCGGTGAAAAAGTTGGTTAAAGATTACAAACGGCGCGGTCAAGTATTTCTTCGTTTCGAAGAAGTTGAAACACTTGATATTGCCTTGGCAAAGTTAGGAACTGTTAAACCAATGGATTTTATAATTGATTCTATTGAATGAGCAATTTATTATCCAACGTCTGGTGAAAAAAGATCATTCTAAAATATGTTTCCAGTAAAATCAACTCTTAGGAAATGGAGTGACACTAAATATGCTTTTGTATCGTTTCAAAAGAAATGTTAATAAAATTTCGGATCTCATTCCTAAGTACATTCCAATTATTAAAACAACTTTTTTCAATATTGTGGCTGATTGATAATTGATTATGCCAGTTTTTACAAAGAGGTGAATCTTTTTTAAGCATTTTATATAAATCAGATGCCCTTTCGTCACTAGGACAAAAAATATAAATAATAAAGGATATAGAAGTTTCAGAAAACTGGAATGTCAGCCAAAAAGTGTATTCGTCATGGTTTTTTAAACGAATAACTTTGCTATAATCACCAACATAATTGGGTCGATTGAGCCATCTTCTGTCTTTATCGCTTAATGATTGAAAATTCTTAAAGTATAGATCTCCATTATCATCATTAACAATGCTGTTTAAAGCCGCGTTAAAATCACTAATCATTTTTTCTTCTGATACTCGAAAGTTCCTACTAGTTTCTAAAACATAATTAATATTTTTTAAATCAAATCCATTAAATGGCGACATTTCGATTACTCCTAAATAGTGGTCGTATTTTGTGAATAGATTGTTGCTCTCATCTAATGAAAATAATTGGCGGAGTATCCCACGAATTTCTCTATATGAGATTTTGCAAAATAGCATATTCGGGATTTCTGATGGCTCGGGTATATATGTGGATCGGCATAAAAGTATGATAATCTTTAGTTTGTTTTCATCTGAACTCGACAGATATTTCTCATAATCTATAAGTTGCCCTTTTCTCAATTCTCTTCTGCGGTTAGTTTTGTTCTCGATTGCTAAATCGTACCTTTGTGTTGATATTAATATATCTATTCTGCCGTTGGGGATACAAAATTCACGGCTAATTTGAACATCATTTTCTATATCGTCTAGCGTGAAATTAGGATCTCCAATATTAACTCTATTCTCAACTAATTTCTTAAATGCTTGAAAGAAGTCATAATATTCAGAAAACAGAAAAGCTGTTAAATCAGAGAATCCATTCTCTCTTTCTCTAAAAATTGAAAGTAAGTTATTCATACTACTACATCATTTATAATGCATCCAACATGGTTGAATTAGAATCTAGGTGTTTTTTTATGTTATTGATAATTTGTTCTCTTGAGTGAATTTGCGTCCTAATATTTTTTTAAACCTTCTTAAAGCTTTAATTTGTAATCATGTTGGATTTCTTAAAAAAGGCTAGCAACTTATCCATTACCTATTATACTTTGTTTTTTTTGTTAACGAAAACTAAATCTAATTGTTGTGATTGCCAAGAAAAATCTTGATTAAACTAGCGACTCAAACTGTGGTTTTAAATCTGAAATTCCTTGAACCAAAATATATATGGTTGTCATAGTTTTTAGCACTAATCGCACCCAAAAACTCTGGCAAAATTAAATAATTATACTGCTTCAGATGGAAAGATACTTTTCAAATAGTTAGATTTAGAGAAACGGAAATTGAGTGAGTAAATTTTGGTTAAAACTAAATTGCTGTAAACTAATTAA
>JAGUXE010000276.1 GCA_020061995.1 Ignavibacteriales bacterium
ATGAATTTATTCCTATAAACTCGAGTAAATTATCATTGTTCAAGTCGGCAAATGTAAAAAGTCTGAATCCATTGTTTGCACTTTTTCCCAAATTAACCGAGTAATCAAAGTAGGGACCTCGCATTCGGTTAATGTAAAGTTTGTTTCCGAGATCTCTATTGGAATTCAATACAAACAGATCAGGAAGAAGATCGTCATTCAATTGAATAAATGCTGCGCCAACCGAATTAGCTTTTTGAACCCCTTCAACTTGATATGCATAATTAACTTTCCAAAAATAGTTGCTCTTCTGTTTAGCTGACTTGAGGATTTTCCCATCTGCTAAAGAGATTAAAACCATGTTTGAATCAACCTCTATATTATCAATGTAGTTGTACTCCGATGAGAAGATATACCTAGAAGAATTATTTTTACTTTTGGTCTTTATAATTTCATAAAAACCAAATGGTTCTTCCTTCAGACTGTAAAAGATCTCCGGTCTTAAGCCCGGATTAATTCGAAATGTATTGTTAACGAATTCATAAACTTCTCCATGAGCATTAAGAGCAAATAAATGTTGATCAATCACTTTTATCTGATTTATATCTGTTCTAATCGCTTTATCTGTTTGAATCTTTTCAATTTGTGAATCATCGTAAGAATAGATTCCTTCACCCCGTGTACCTAAATAAATTTTGTTATGAAACGTGGAAGCAGTAATTATATGATTCTTGATAGGATTTTCGATCTGATAAAATTTATCTTCGCTCCACCTTAACAATAAACCCCAATCACCATAAACATAAATGTTGTTATTAAATCCTGCTAAAAAACCTTCCATCGGGATTTTAGAAACTAAACTGTACTTTAAAAAACTGCCTTCTTTGAAACGATAATAGTGGGTAAAATAATTGTTATCAATAATTCCAATCAAAAAATCACCGTGCCTTATCGGGAAGAAATATCGAATGTAATTCAAAGCCTTTTGGGGAATGAAATATTTTCTCCAAACCCCATTATTAAAATGAACGAGTGAACCCTCTCCATCTTCAGCCCAAAAATCCTTGTCTGATTTTGCCGAGATAAACTTCAAAGGAAGTTTATCGGGGTTAACAGAATGTTCTAACCAAACAATTTTATCGTTTTGAGGAAATACAGATTGAGATGTAAATAGTATCAATGAAAAGGTAAAAGAAATGAGACTAAGTTTTGTTGCCTTGTTAAGCAACAGTGTCATGCTGAAAGATAACATTTTACTGTAAAGGTTCATACAAAACATACAAAATTTCGTTTATTTAGTATTGAACATAACGGAACGAAAATTGAAATACAAGTTGTAATAAACACATTTTACGGAATCGGAGATGAAAGAATATAAGCATGCCTTCAAATTATGTCCGAATTGTTCATTCTTTTGCAGCATAAATGAACCGGACCAATTCTGCTCACTTTGTGGAGTTAAGCTTATAGAGAAGTGCCCTTCGTGCAAAAAAGAGATAGTCAATCCTTATGCAAAATTTTGCAAATATTGTGGGGTAAACTATCCAGGCAAAATCGTAAAAGAAAAAGTAAACAAATTCTAATTAATCAGTAACAATCAAAAGAGATGACAATATGAAAAAGTTTTTTATCACCGGACTGCTTTTAACTGCGATGAGCTTTGCATTTTTTTCTTGCAAAGATGATGCAACTACTGAACCGACAGTTACAACAAAAACCATTACTATCAATCACTGGGGAGTTGATTGGTCGAAAGGAGTTGTGGGAACTGCAGGAAATAATGTCCAAGATGCTGATGGCGAAACAATCAATTGGTGCCCGAATGGGAGTGGCGGCGGTTCCGGTATTTATTATAGGGCACGCACAGAAAAACTTTATAGAATAAACACCGGTGAGTTAACCAGTGTTACGACTCTTGATACAACCAAATGGGATGATGATGTATGCGATACTCCCCTTGCTATAGGCGATTTATGGGCTGCAAAGTCACTCGATGGTTTTGTGGTATTCAAAGTAGTCGCACTCCCAACAGACCCAAATGACTTTAATTGGAGTGTTAAAGTTGAGTATAAATTTAGTGCGACAATCAGTTTTCAATAGGATGGCTCAACGATAATTTTAAATGAACAGAGCCTTAAACAAAAACTAATAAAAAAGTAAAGTAACGAGAGAGTCTTTGATGCCATATATGAAATTTTTCTTACTATTGATGATTTTCATGTCATCCAAATGTTTTTCTCAATGGACATGGCAAAATCCCCTACCTCAGGGAAATGAGTTAAAAGATATTAGTTATCTAAAAAACAATAACAACTATGGATGGGTTGTTGGTTATAACGGAACAATAATCCGTAATACAAATTTGGATGATTGGGAAATCCAGAATAGCGGTACGACTGAAATATTAAATGCTATATATATAATTGATCAAAACACCGCTCATGTTGTTGGCAATAATGGAATGATATTGAAAACCGTTAATGGAGGGTCTGCGTGGATTTCTCAAAATAGCGGTTCAATAAGAAACTTAAATGAAGTTTGTTTTTTAGATGTAAACAACGGTTATGTAGTTGGAGAGTATGGAACTATACTAAAAACTATAGATGGTGGTACTACTTGGACGGATATCTCAACTGAAGAATATACAGGTGCTGCATCAATTATTAGAGGTGTGGATTTTATTAACTCATCAACCGGTTGGATTTGTGGGAATGGAGGCAAAATATTCAAAACCACTGATGGTGGAGTAAATTGGACACTTCAATCCACCGGTACAACAGCAAACGTAATGGATATAGATGCGATTGATATGAATATAGTCTATGCTGTTGTTAATAATAACATTTTCCTTTCAACTACAAATTCCGGCTCTACATGGAATTTAACTTCAGGTTTGTTTACAAATGCCTACTTAAATAAAGTTGAGTTTCTTAACTCAGCTACCGGATATGTAACAACTGTTTATGAGAATGTCTACAAAACAACTAATAGTGGGGAAACCTGGAGTGAGATTGGATCAACCTCAACCGGAGACTGGATCAATGGGCTCGAATTGACGAATGATGGTACTGTTTTTATTGCCGGGAAAGGTGGAAGAGTAGAACAATATTCGAGTGGGACATGGACAAAACTTGCATCAAACTTCAACTCTGCTTACAATTATGCACTGGTGGGTGTAAAATTTTTTGACTCAAATAACGGAATTGTTTTTAACGAAAAAAAAATACTAAAATCAACGAATGGTGGAAGTAATTGGAGTGAAACAGTAGTTATAAATACAGAACCAGTAAATTTTTATAACGGTTTTTTTCGAACCATAAATACAGGTTGGTTGGTCGGAGCTTATTGGACTAACGGTGCTCGCCCTGTTGCAACAATTTATAAAACTACTAACGGGGGTTCTTCATGGACAAACTATGAAGAGTATTCTATTCCGTATAAATTCTTAAATAGTATTGATTTTTTTGATGATAATTTCGGTTGTGCTGTCGGTTCTAGTGGAGTTTTTGTGTTTACGACAAATGGGGGGAGTACTTATTCATCAGGAACTATTTCAGGTACTCCGACACTTAATTCTATTAAATGTTTATCTTCATCCCTCTACTTTGCTATTGGGAATGATGGTATCATCGCAAAAACAACTGATGGGGCTTCTTCGTGGACAACCAATTCAATTAGTGGTGTGAATACTCATTTTCGTGACATTCATTTCTATGGATTAAATAACGGTTGGATTGTTGGTGAAAATGGAAAAATATATAAGACAACAGATGGGGGCATTAACTGGAGTGCTCAAACAAGTGGAACAGCTAATCGTTTACAAAACATCTATTTTATAAATGATCAAAAAGGATGGATTTGCGGTGATAATGGTGAACTTTTAATTACATCTGATGGTGGTGAAAACTGGGTGAAGTATAATTCCGGAACAAGTAATCAGCTTAGGAGTGTATTTTTCTTAAACACATTAGAAGGTTGGATGACTGGAAGCAACGGTACTATCCTCCACTCTACTGATGGGGGTTTACCCGTCGAATTGACTTCGTTCAATGCATCATTTTTGATAGGAAAAGTTTTCCTCAATTGGCAAACCGCAACAGAAATAAACAATTACGGATTTGATATAGAACGAACTTCAGAACTTTCATCAGAATGGGCGAATATCGGATTTGTTGCCGGTCATGGAAACAGCAACTCTTTGAAAGAATATTCTTTTATAGACGAACCGAAGCTTGATAACAATTATCTATACCGCTTAAAACAAATTGATACGGATGGTAAATTTACCTACAGTAAAGAAATATCCGTAGAGACTTACCGCAGTAAGTCTCTACCTTCGGAATATGCACTATATGACAATTATCCTAATCCATTTAATCCGACCACAAATATTAGGTATCAGTTGCCAGCAGATAGTAAAGTTAAATTGACAGTTTATGATATACTCGGCAATGCAGTAGTTATACTTGTGGATAAAGAGCAAGCAGCCGGAAAATATGAAATTGCATTTGATGCAAATAAATATGGGTTATCAAGCGGAGTTTATTTTTACAGACTGAACGCAGGTGAGCATTCATACATAAATAAAATGATACTGATGAAATAAAAAAATCTACACTATTAACTTTAATTCATTCGATAATAAATGAACAAAATCAATTGGAGGTTATATGAAAACTAAATCTATAATTGCAGTAGTTGTGCTGATTTTCACAATCGCACTTCAAGCCCAAACCACAAACCGTTACCATGATTCATTCGATATAAACACGAATCCAGGTTGGGCGTCTACATCTACCACCGGAGATTTTTTTGTGAGTAACGGAGAATTAAAATTGTCCGGTGTTTCGGATGATTTGGTGCATATGCTTCTCCCAATTGGTGGTACTAAAGATGATTTTTCATTTAAAATTTTAAGCGGCTCCACCGGTGATGGTATTGATGGTGGTGGCTTCGGAAGAATGGGATTCAAATCACTCATTGCTTTACACATCGAAGATGATTCGATTAGTGTTATCTATGCAAATAACATTCAATCATACAACGAACCTAATTTTACTTGGCTAAAAACTCATCCTCTGCCTGCTGAAGTTAACAGTATACATCTGGAGGGAGTTCGTTCCGGTAATAATTTAGTGATCTCCGCTTATATAAACGATATACTGTTTTATAACGGAACTATAAGTAATGCTGACCCCGGTTTATTTACAGGACAACTATTAGTCTATTTAGTTAAAGGTGATGATCCTGTTATGAATTGGTCTCTTGCCGAGGTTGATGTTCATTACACACCTATAGAAAAAAATAATAATACCTTAACTGAAGAGTTTACAGACGTAAATGCTCCATGGTTTAGGTTTGGTGATTTCGATAACCTTGCACAATCATTAACTATCAATAATGGCAGACTTAATTTCAATTATAATGGAACATCTGAACCTTGGTTGTATGTGATCTCTCCATTTGGCTCAGTAAAGGAGTTTACATTGGAGGTTGAAGGTGGCGGTGGAAATAATCACAACGCTCCTTTTGAAATGAGCCGTTTTTTTGATTCTAAGAATTACATCACTATGTTTTTAGAAGATGATACTGTTCATATCGGATATGCAATTAATTCAGTCGAGCCTATAATTATAAATAGAACTCCATTTTCTTTAACTAACATTTCCAAGATAAAATTTGGCATATCCGGTGAAGCCCCGAATCTTACTGTTAATGTTTGGATTAATAATAATCTTGTTTCATCAGCAAATATTAACAACGCTACCGATAAACTTAATAGCGGACACCTTGCATTGGGTTATTCACGCGGTAACATGATGGATGCTTATTTCGAAAGAGCAGTGATTGTTGGCGTACCTTATTCTCCTCCGCAATATGAATTCTTAGATCATGTTACAAACAATATGACTCTTTCAGTTTTTCCTGATGGGCTTCTCGGACAAAATAAAACTTTTAATGTCGGAAACAGTTTAAAATATCTAACTTATAACAATCTATTATTCTCCGGCGGATTGATTTATGGTAATTCAACTAAAGGTGCTTCGGGAATGATTGGTAGTTTTAACTTTTATGATTTATCAACCTCACAAGAACTTTGGGCAATATCCCCCGGAACCTTTTTTGATACACGTTTCAGAACATCTTATACAGATGTTAATTCATCAAACAGTTACGGTGTAGAAGTAATGCAAGAAAGTTTTTCGGCAGTTAGTAAAGACATTGTGTTTTTAAAATATCTTTTTAAAAATGTTTCGGGAAGTACATTATTTGATTTTTATATCGGATTAATCGCTGACTTTGACATTGTAAATTATGCCTCAAATTTGGGCGGTTATGACGTCTCGAAAAAACTGGTTTATCAATATGATGCTACCTCACAAATTCATCTGGGATTGGTTGCTCTTAGCGGATTCTCCGGTGGAAAAGTAACAACAACAGGTGGCGGTAGAGTAGATATTTATAGCTTTATGCGTGGGAGTGATTACACAACTCCTATATCAGCAGGAGACAATCGTTCGTACATTTCTACAGGAGCATACAATATTGCCAATAACGGAAATGGAGTTGCCACATTTGCAATAGTTACCGGAAATAGTTTAGCAAACTTACTCGCCAATACGGATGAAGCAATTTCAATTTATAATTCACAACTAATTGGTGTTAATGAAAATGAGTCAATTGTTATTTCAGACTTTTCTCTTTCACAAAACTACCCTAACCCATTTAATCCGATTACAACAATAAAGTTTGCAATACCTGTTTCGGCTTCAAACTCTTTAGTAACACTTAAAGTTTATGATATAATGGGACGAGAAGTAACAACACTTGTCAACGAACAAAAACCGGCTGGTGAATACGAAGTAATATTTAACGGAGATGAATTATCAAGTGGAGTTTATTTTTATAAACTTCAATCGGGTAGTTATAGCTCTGTTAAAAAATTAGTTTTAATTAAGTAGAGGATTTTTAGAATGAGAGTAGTTAGTTTCATTTCAATTCTTATATTATTGAGTTGTATCAGCTACTCTCAATCTATTCATTACGTCAACTATAATACATCCGGCTCAAATAATGGTACGAGCTGGACTAATGCTTTTACAAATTTTCAATCGGCATTAAATGTTGCCGTTTCGGGAGACCAGATTTGGGTGGCAAAAGGAACTTATAAACCCTCTTCTGCTTATGATCTTACGAATTCACCCCGCTACTATCACTTTCGTCTTATCAACGGAGTCTCAATTTATGGTGGATTTGCCGGAACAGAGTCAGCGGTAAGCCAACGGGTTAATTTTAGGCATGGGGAAGCAAATGAAACAATCTTGAGCGGTGACTTAAACAATAATGGAATAGATAACAATGACTGCTATCATGTCTTTTATCATCCATCCGGGTTAGATAATACAGCAGAACTAAATGGATTTACTATTACAGGGGGGAATGCAAATGATTTAAGTTCACCACATCATAGTGGAGGAGGAATCTATAACAATTCATCTTCCCCTGTTCTAAAGAATTTAACGATTCAGGCAAACAGTGCTACATATGGGGGAGGGTTATCTAACGCTGGTTCTTCCCCAAAACTAACTAACGCACTTATTTCCAATAATATTGCAACTAATTCAGGTGGAGCAATATTTAATCACTTTTCTTCCCCAACATTGAACAATTCCGTTATAACAAATAATTCAGCAGTTGAGAATGGTGGAGCTATCCATATTACCACTTCAAGTTTTCCAACCATAACAAATTCAACTATTGCTAATAACTCAGCAAAAAACGGAGGGGTAGTATCTTTTACATCTTCTGGTCAAGTAACTCTATATAATTCAGTTATATGGGGCAATGTAGCATCAGGACTTGGGAATCAGTTCTATCTTAACAGTTCAAGTTCAAGTAACGTTACTTTAAACTATTCTTGTTACTCAAATAGTACAAATGATATATACATTTCCAATGGAACAGTTACTGCCACGAACAATAATATAACCTCAGATCCTCAATTTGTTGATGCCGGCAATGGAGATTACAGAGTACTAGGAATTTCACAATGCATAGATGCCGGCTTAAGTGATTATAATACAGAGCTAACCGATATTCGTGGATTACCTAGAAAATTAAATAAAACTACCGGAGCTGAAGGAATTATCGATATGGGAGCATACGAATTTAAAGTTAACACTGATCCCCTCCCAGTCGAACTCACTTCTTTTACCGCATCGCTTTCAGAAGGTAAAGTTACTCTCAACTGGCAAACCGCTACTGAAATAAATAATTATGGCTTTGAAGTCCAGCGTTCAGGTGTCAGTAGTCGGTTGTCAGCGGTCAGCGGTCAGCGGTCAGATGACTGGGAAAAGATTGGGTTTGTGGAGGGACACGGGAATAATAATTCCATCATCGACTATTCATTTATTGATGACAATTTAAAGAGCGACAAATATTTTTATAGATTAAAGCAAATCGATAATGACGGTAGTTTTTCCTATAGCGAAACTGTAAATGTTGAGATTGGAGAATTGCCAACAATTTTTGAACTTTCACAAAATTATCCAAATCCATTTAATCCAAGTACAAGAATAAAGTTTGCAATACCTGTTTCGACTTCAAACTCTTTAGTAACACTTATAGTTTACGATGTTATGGGAAGCGAAGTAACAACACTTGTAAACGAACAAAAACCGGCTGGTGAATACGAAGTCGTCTTTAACGGTAGTGAATTATCAAGTGGAGTTTATTTTTACCAATTAACTGGCGGCAGTTATTTTTCATCAGTCAAGAAGCTTTTATTGATGAAATAGATTTAAAAGTTTACATCATAACAAAATAAAAATGAGTTTGAGGTTACAATGAATTCGAAGATATCGGTCTTAATGCTTCTGTTGTTCTTTGGTAAATTTATTCATGCACAACAATTAAACTGGACTACTTCATGGGATATTGATGGGAACAGCGTTTTTATTACGGATTCCCATATTGACGGTCAGAATAATTTATTTACAGCGGGCTACAACTCGGGCGGCACCCAAATGTATGATTGCATTCTAAATAAGTTTTCACCACAAGGTACTCACCAGTTTACGAAATATTACTATACCGGTGGTTTCTCGGGAATCCCTTTAGTTACTACATGCAGCCAGGGAAATATTTACATATTTCGGAATTTATATGTAAATGTTTTAACACCGGCTGGTGATTCACTGCTGCAATTTGGTCATGATAGTTTCAATTGTAGAGCAATTCATGTTGATTCAGCTGGAAATATTTTCCTCTTTTCGGTCTCTTACGACAATGATAATAATAAATTTGGTCCAAGAATAATTAAATACAACGAATTCGGAATTGAAATGTGGGATTATGTGCCGTTTCCACTTAGTATCCCAAATGGTGAAAGTGCAAGAATCAACGATGCAATAATCGATCAGGAAGGGAACTCAACAATTACTGGTAGCATATACCGGAACGGAGCCCACAGCATATTTACTGCAAAAATGGATTATAATGGTTTACTTTTATGGGAAGATGAATTTAATTTATCGGGTAAAACAATTATGAGGGGAAATAAAATAGCAACTTCGGGTGCGGTCACATATGTTACTGGTTGTATAGGGAAAGAGTATTATAACAATAGTATTGATGCGATTACTCTTGCATATAATTCCGATGGAAGTCTTTTATGGTCGAAAGTTTTTAATCTTAATTCCGATTACGATGAAGCTTTCGATATTAAAGTTTTTGGTTCCGGAATTGTAGTATCGGGTTTATCTAAATCAAATGATTCTACTTTCATGTTTGTGGCAAATTACGGTATTAACGGTAATGAAAACTGGTTGTATATAGATGACAATCCTAAATGGATTGATTCATACTCTTTTGTGAACTTTCCTCCATTATCTACAGGCATAATTACAGCAGGTAATGATGTTTACATTACTGGAACTATAAAACCAACTCAAGCTGTAAATTACTATACTACAGTAAAGCTTAATTATCTTGGTAATTACAGAGGCAGAATTGATATTCCTAGCGAGTTTGTCGGTAGAGTCCAAAATTCTTATAAAGTAAATAACGACATCATCCTTTTTTGCACAGACCAAAATAGTACTAGTGCGTTGAGTTATATAAAACTTATCTCTTACAACAGTAATATAATAACGGGCATTTCCGAATTAGATTCATACACTCCTGAGTTTATTCTTGAACAGAATTACCCAAATCCATTCAATCCCAGTACCAAAATTAAATTTGCAATACCTGTTTCTTTTTCATCTCAGCTTGTTACATTAAAATTGTACAACATACTCGGGAAAGAGTTAGTTGTTCTTGTAAATGAAATTAAAAACCCTGGCTTTTATGAAATTGCATTTGATGCTTCTCATTTGGCATCCGGTGTCTATTTCTATGTATTGCAAGTAGGTAGTTTTAAAGAGATTCGAAAGATGTCAATTATTAAATAGTATTTCATATTTGAAAGGAATTAAAATGTACCGAATTCTTGTTCTATCCATATTAATTTTTTCCACATCTCTAACACAGACCGGTTGGTTTTACCAAAGTAGCAGTGTGATTTCTGATATCTATTTTGTTAACGACTTCATAGGTTATGCCGCTGGGATGGGAAATTCCATATATAAGACTGAAGATGGGGGTGAATCGTGGGAGGGTTTAAATACAGGTCTATTTTCTTATGAAACATCAAATTTAGCAGGTGGTTCTCTCTACTTTATAGACAATCAGACAGGCTGGTATGTAGGTCAGCAGAACACAATACTAAAAACCGGAAATGGTGGATCGTCATGGACTAAACTCAATTCAGGAATAAGTTTATTACCAAACCAATATGTTCATTATAAAAATCTATTTTTCAATGATAGTAATAATGGCTGGGTTGTTGGTTATATCGGCAGCACTTCAGGAGGAGACTTACAAGGAGTAGTTTTGAAAACAACTAACGGGGGTCTAAGCTGGTCTTCTCAGATTTTTGGGACTGGGCTATTCTCCATCTCATTTACGTCATCTCAAAAGGGGTGGATAGTTGGAGGGCAAGGTTCAATCTATGTTACAGCCGATGGTGGGAATAACTGGATTACTCAATCAAGCGGGACATTAAATTTGCTACATGATGTTGCATTTAAAAATGATGAGATGGGCATTATTGTTGGGATGGGAACGGTATTGATAACCACAAATGGAGGATTAAATTGGACAGCCAAAAGCGTTTCAAGCTCAACACTCTACTCGGTAAATTATCTTGAGTCAGGAATAAGTTTTGCCGTGGGAGGAGGAAAACTTTATAAAAGTAACGACAACGGAAATAATTGGTCTATACAAAATGACAGTTTACCCTGGGGAACTGATCGTATTTTCTTTACCTCCACCTTAAAAGGCTGGTATAGTTCATCACAGGGTGAGGGATTGGGAATCGGAAAAACAATTGATGGTGGGGAAAGTTGGTCTAAGAAAACAGCTTCCGGCGAGTTAAGTAAATTATTTCTATTAAAAAATCCATTAAAAATTTGGGGAATAAAATGGAAAGGGTTACTTCATTCTCCCGATGGACACAAATGGAGATATATTGAAAGTGATTTAATTTCAAACATGAAAGATATTTTTTTCAAAGATGAAAATAATGGTTGGATAGTTGGGGGTTACAACTTCAATAATAATATGATACGGACTACTGACGGTGGTAATACCTGGGCAATTCAAAATAATAACGCTAACCAAAATTTTAACTCAATATTTTTTATAGATACTTCATTTGGCTGGGCGGCAGGAACGAACGGAACAATTATTCAAACACTAGATGGCGGACAAACTTGGGGTTTACAATCAACTCCAACAACTGCTCATTTACATGGAATTTCATTTGCAAACAGAGAAGTCGGTTATGCAGGAGGGAAAGGTACCTATGGAGCACATTGGGGGAAAAATGTAATTTTGAAAACTTTTAATAGTGGTCTATTATGGAATGTAATCTATATAGATTCATCAGGTGGAGAAATTAGCAAGGTTTATTGTTCTGATGAAAATACGATTTTCGTTTCAATCTCTGATAAAATTTATAAAAGTGTAGACGGAGGGACAAGCTGGAATATAATTTTTAATAATAGTTATGTTGTTGATTTTAATTTCCCCGGAAGTTCCAATGGATGGGTTTCCACCGGCTCTTATATTTATAAAACACTCGATGGGGGATCAACATGGGGACAAAATTCATTTTCTCAAAGCGGAGCTCCATTTAATTCATTAGTTTTCCTCAATACCATGCGTGGATGGACTTCTTTTGGCTCTTCAATTTTGTATACAGATAATGGTGGGATTACAGATATAGATGAGCTACCGAATGTAAGTTTAAATCCCAAAGACTTTACACTTTTCCAAAACTACCCTAATCCTTTCAATCCAAGTACAACCATCAAGTTTGATATACCATCATATTTATCATACTCTAACGTATCATTAAAGGTGTATGATATTCTTGGAAATGAAATTGCGGTTCTTGTTGATGGAGTAAAACCTTCCGGAAGTTATACTGTTGAGTGGGATGCATCAAAATTTTCAACAGGAGTCTATTTTTATAAATTACAGTTAAGTAGTTTTTTATCAGTAAAAAAAATGGTGTTAATTAAATAATGTACTTAGTATCTAAATATCATACATAGAGGATAATCAGTATGAAAAGTATAGTTGCTTTAGTAATTGCTTTGTTTCTGTTGGGAGAAACAAATGCCCAATGGTTCTGGCAAAATCCTTTGCCACAGGGGAACAGACTTAACTCAGTTCATTTCGTAGATAATAATACAGGATGGGCTGCCGGGAATAGTGGAACAATTATAAAGACCACCAACTCAGGATCAACATGGAGTCTTCTTAATACCGGAACTTCCAAACTTTTACTCGACCTTTTCTTTGTCGATCAATATAAAGGTTGGGCTGTGGGGTATGATAACTTAATTCTACATACTGAAAACGGGGGAAATTCTTGGGCTATTCAATCTGTAATAATTCCTATGAACACTCTAAGTTCGGTTTTTTTTGTAAACCAAAACTATGGATGGATTAGCGGCTATTATGGGAGAATCTTGTCAACTACTAATGGAGGGGCAGATTGGAATTTAACGGTTTCTAATATCGGTGATATTTTTTCAATTCATTTTTTTGATCAGAGTACAGGTTGGGTTGCTGGGAGAGAAGGAAAGATTGCAAAAACTACCGACGGTGGGGCAACTTGGATTGAATTAACAACCGGAAGTAGTGATGATTTAAATTCAATCTGTTTTGTTGATGCAAATGTTGGGTGGGCGGTTGGATCTTCAGGAGTAATCATAAAAACTACAACAGGGGGAGCTACATGGTCATCTCAACAAAGTTTTTCAAGTGAGAATCTCAAATCAGTTCATTTTACCGATCAAAGCAATGGAACCGTTGTAGGTTGGTTGGGAACAATATTAACAACTTCCAATGGGGGGACAAATTGGGTTTCTAAACCTAGTGGAACGGAATATGAATTATGGTCAGTACATTTCACTAATAATAATGTTGGATATGCTGTCGGTTTTAGTGGGATAATATTAAATACAACAACAGGCGGAGCAAGCTGGAATTTTAAATCCGGTGGTTACGTAAACATGCCATTTTATGATGTTCAATTTATTAATGAAAATATTGGTTGGGCAGCAGGAATAAATGGAATTCTAAAAACTACAAACGGTGGAACTAATTGGATTAATCAATCTACAGCATCAACGAACAAAATCAATTCTATCTCTTTCATCAATGAGAATACAGGTTGGTTAGCATGTGATAGTTCAAAAATTCTCAAGACTCCAGATGGCGGGAATACGTGGGTTGTACAACATTCCGGTACTAATATAAGATTACTTTCAGTGATGTTTGTAAACTCTAACAAAGGATGGGCTGTTGGAGGTTCAGGAACTCTTTTAACCACAACCGATGGCGGGAATAGCTGGCAAACTCAGTCTGTTGGAACAACAAATGCAATTTCATCTATATTTTTTATTAACGAAAATATAGGATGGTTATCTGAGTATGGTGGAGGAATAATTAAAAAATCTACTGATGGCGGTATAAGTTGGACACAACAACCGACCGGATTCAGCAATAACATTAATTCAATCTTTTTTATTGATCAAGATAATGGTTGGGTTGCTGGTGGACCGGGAACCGGATTTCCTTGGAGTTTAATTTTAAAAACCACTAATGGTGGTGCAACTTGGTCATCATACTCCAGCGGATTAGAAAATCCATTAATGGATATTCATTTTACTGACTTAAACCATGGATGGGCAGCAGGTCCGGAACTATTAAAAACAACCGATGGGGGAACTTCATGGTCTATCTACACAGAATTGAAAACTTATGGTTATGAAGCAGTCCACTTTATAAATTCAAATGTTGGTTGGGCGGTTGGATTTGGTTCTAATATAACAAAAACTACAAATGGCGGAGCTACTTTTATTGAAAAAGATGGATTAATACAAGCGAATGACTTTACACTTTATCAAAATTACCCAAATCCATTTAATCCAACTACAACAATAAAATTTTCTGTTCCTGACAACTATTCTAATTCTTTAATTTCATTAAAAGTTTTCGATGTATTAGGAAATGAGATTTCTACTTTATTAAATGATTATAAAGATGCAGGGATTCATGAAGTAAACTTTAATGCTTCTAACTTATCAACGGGAATTTATTTTTATCAACTAACTAACGGTGCTTTTTCAGTTACAAAAAAACTAATTTTACTTAAATAGTTAGTCAAAATTAATTCCTACTAAATTCATGCGGCAGTGTAAAGAAAGTAATTTTTTACACTGCCATTTTTTATTTCCTCAATAAAATTATTAAGCCTAAACATAATTTAAATTAATTAATTTGTTTAAGTCGGATACCATTGATGGGATTTTCCGGTTCATAAGAATTAGTTCTTTTTTCATCCTTTTGGTGGATTGAAATGACGGATACTTCATTATAAATTAAATGGGAATATTAAACAGTATAAAGTAAATATTAAAAAAAGTATTTTTTCATTTTTATCAAGAGGATTTATGAAACTCTCAAATTATTTTCTGTTTGCTTTTCTGATACTACCATTTGCAACGATATTATCTCAAAGTGGTAATACTTTTATAGGTGCTGATGCCTGCAGTATGTGCCATAAAACTGAAAAGCAAGGGAGTCAATTTTCAATCTGGAAAAGCAGTGCACATTCAAAAGCATTTGAAACATTATTAACCGATACTGCAAATCAAATTGCTAAAGCAAAAGGATTCAGTGAACCGGCTTCTAAAACTTGGGAATGTTTAAAGTGTCACGTAACCGGTTATAATCTTGATGTAACAATGTTAGGAAAAAAGTTCAAAGTTGAAGATGGTATTCAGTGTGAAACTTGCCACGGTGCTGGTTCAGCATATAAAGATATGAAAGTAATGAAAGATAAAAAAATATCAATCGAAAAAGGATTAATTGTACACGATAAACTCGAAGATTTTTGTGAAAGCTGCCATAATAATGAAAGCCCGACTTTCACTAAGTTTGACGTTAATGAATCGTGGGATAAAATAAAACATAAAGTTCCAAAAGAAAATTAATATAATTTTACATAATTAATATTTATATAAAAGATATGAATAATTCTAAATGGACACCGTTAAATGGGGATTGTATTTCTTCTAAAGATGATTTAACAAAAAAATATGCGTGGATTATTAAAACGAAAAACGTGAAAATTTACTTTTTAGCAGCTGCGAATTTTACTGCAGCTGCTTTTGTTGTTTTTGTTATTCTTTTTCTGGTTTCAAACTTTTAACTTTTTTTTCTTCCGATTAAACTCCTTTTTATCGATGTTTACTTCAATAATTCTTAATTTATTCAAGTTACCATTGATGATAAAAAATATACTGTTTTTATTTACTTCATTTCTATTAATATTAAATACAACCGACGCCCAAACTCAAAGAGAAAAAATCGCTCAGATGATTATGGTCGGATTCACCGGAAAATTTCTCAATGATTCCGTTAAAGTTGATTTGGCTGAAAGAAATCTCGGCGGAGTAATTTATTTTGCGGCAAACATCGATAATCCGCAGCAGATTAAATTCTTATCCGATACAATTAAAATGACGGCTTCTACTCCCCCCTTTATTGCGATTGACCAGGAAGGTGGACGCGTTGCAAGATTGAATTATAACAACGGTTTTGACTCCACTCTAACTGCATATAAACTCGGTTCAATATTCAATTCAGAAAATATTACAAGAGCCGAAGCGGGAAAAATGGCTGAATGGTTGGTACAAAGCGGAATGAATGTTAATCTTGCTCCTGTTGTTGATGTAAACGTAAATCCTACAAGCCCCGCAATCGGAAATTTGGGAAGAAGTTTTTCTTCAAATCCCGACACAGTTACTTTTCATGCAAGTTGGTTCATTGATGAATTTAATAAAAAAGGAATTGCAACTACATTAAAACATTATCCCGGTCACGGCAGCGCTATTGACGATTCTCATTTAGGTTTTACCGATATAACTGCTACATGGTCTGCCAGCGAACTTATTCCTTATCAACAATTAATATCAACCGGTTTTGCTGACTTTGTAATGCCGGGACATTTGTTTAATGCAAATCTTGATTCGGTTTATCCCGCAACTCTTTCTTATAAAACTGTTACTAATCTTTTGCGCGAACAAATTGGTTTTAACGGATTAACTATTACAGATGAACTTTTTATGCAGGCAATTACCAATAATTATGGTTTTGAAGAATCAATTGTTCTTGCGGTTAATGCCGGAAATGATATACTTCTTTACCGCACAAATATGAGAGACGGAAGTTCTTTGGCAAGTCAGGTAATTGATATTATTGAACAAAAAGTTATAAACGGAATAATCCCTCAAGAAAGAATAAACGAATCTTATGCAAGAATTATTTCACTCAAGACAAAATACGGTTTAATATCAAATGTTGATGAATTTGCCGAATCACAAAAACCAGAAAATTTTATACTTTTCCAGAATCACCCTAATCCGTTTAACCCGAGTACTACAATAAGATTTAATCTTCCAACAGATTCAAGAGTATTATTGGAAGTTTTTAATGTAATGGGTGAAAGAGTTATAACATTAATAGATAGTGAACTTAAATCGGGTTATCATAATTATGAATTTAATGCTAACAATATAGCAAGTGGAATTTATTTTTATAAATTGAATACCGATAAGTTTTCTTCAACAAAGAAACTAGTCTTGTTGAAGTAAGGTAGTTTGTACTCATTAAACTGGATTTCTCTTGCTAATAATTTGTTATGAGAAATCCAGATTAAAATTTAGTAGAATTTTATCTGTTGATTTCAGTATTTTTGTATTTAAAGAAGAAAGTTGTTAAGCAACCTATTAATACGGATTAAAATTCTTCCAGTCAATAAATCGGATTTTTATAATACTAATGTAAAAAGAAGAGGATTCATCCTCTATGTTAAGTTTCAGTATAATTAATACCATTGGTTTGCTTGATCTGATCAACTTTGCAATAATTGCCGTTCTGTTTATTTCCATATTAATTTTGATTAAACTTGATGGTCTTTTTGAAAGGCCAAAATTTTATTTAAAAATTGTTCTAATATTAGTAATCATAGTTCTCTTAAATGATTTGCTCATTCAAAAAATAAGTGGATGGACAGTCTACTTACTCCCGGTTTCATATTTTATCTATTTTATCATTTATCCGCTAGTATATGTTTACACAAGAGATTTAATCTTTCATGGTGAACAAAAAAAACATCCATCATTCTTGGTTTTTTTAATAATCCCTTTTTTAGTTTTTATCGGTATAAGCATTATTTATTATCCTTTATCATATCAAGATAAACTAAAATTTGTCAGTTATCACATTAGTCAATCCTCCCACAATTCATCTGAATTTGCAACTTTTCAATATATTGTTGTGCCGGCATATTATGTTCAAACTATAATAATACTTTCCCTTTCATTTTTACTTGTCCGTAACCTAAACAAAAGTACCAATGTAAACACAAGTGATCTGCTCCTATCCAAATATGTTCTAATCTACATCGCAGGCGTATTATTTTTTGAGACATCTCTAGTTATATCAACATTAATTATAGAAGATATCTTACTTCGTCGGATAATAGAATTGTTATTAATCTCGATATTTATTCTTTTTGGTTTATATATAGGGTTCAACCAAGCATTTATTTTAATTCAGGCGAGGCTTATAAAACATTCTACTAAGATTTTAGATTTGGGCGAATCCAATAATCCGGTGTTGAAGTTGACCGGAACAGAATTAGTTGAAGTTAAAGAACTTATTGAGGCCTATCTTAATTCGTCAAGAGCATATCTCGACCCAAATTTAACACTGGAATCTTTTTCAAAAAGAATTCACATTCAATCAAGGAAGATATCATTAGTTATAAACCGATTATTTAACAAAAATTTCCATCATTTTATTAATGAGTACAGAATTCAAGAAGCAGTGAAACTAATGAAATTGGATAAAGAAATCGTCATTGAAGAATTATATACAAAAGTAGGGTTCAATTCCCGGTCTACTTTTAATCGCGTTTTCAAAGAGATATTCGGTAAGTCACCATCTGAATACTTAGACGATAGAAGATCAGCTTAGCATTCCCCAAAAACCCCCATTTTACTTAACCAAAACACGTTTTAGGAAGGGTTAAGTATTGCAAAAAGACGAATAAATCATTTATTCGCATTTCATTTATTCTTTGGTTTCTTATTAAAAAATGTGGGTAAAAAATTTTGGATATAACATCAAAGAGAATTGAAAATTTAGTTGTAAATAACTTGAAAGAAAATGCCTTTAACCAGATCAAAAAATTAGTTTTGTTAAAATAAAGAAGGAGTAGTTATGAAAACTTGTTTACAAATTACAATAATATTCATTTTATCAACTCAATTATTTTTTGCTGGGACATATGGTGGCGGTAGCGGAACTTCGGAAAACCCCTATCAAATTTCAACTGCAAGTCATCTTTATGAATTGTATGCCACCTCTGGCGAATGGGGTACCGGAATATATTTTATTCAAACAGCAGATATAACAGTGTCAGGTGAATGGACACCAATCGGGAATAGCACTAATAAATTTAGAGCATCCTATGATGGTCAGGGACACACGATTTCCGGAATATCCATAACAAATACTTCAAGTAATCAGGGAATGTTCGGGGTATGCAATGGAGCAACAATTAAAAATCTTGGGCTCTTCAACTTAAGTATTTCTGGAGGAAGCAGCACTGGAGGACTTGTAGGATTCATTGGTGATAATGGTGCGACAATTTCTAAATGTTTTACTAGCGGTAGTGTGGCTGGAACCTACAACAAAGTTGGTGGACTAATCGGAGAATGTTATTACAATGGAAATATTACTGATTGCTACAGTAGAGCTTCGGTGGCAAGCAACTCATTTTCCGGGGGAACGGGTTCTGGCGGACTAATAGGTAGCTTAAGCAATTCTACAATATCGAACTGTTATAGTACTGGTTTAGTTTCTGGTCCGAATATAAATGGTGGGCTACTTGCCGCTAATAGTGGAACCGTAAACAATTCCTTTTGGGATACCCAAACCTCCGGTCAAGCCAGTAGTACAGGTGGAACAGGGAAAACCACAACCCAAATGAAAACTGCTTCAACTTTCATCGATGCCGGATGGAATAGTGATACATGGTGTATTGATGCCGCTTTTAACGACGGCTATCCTTATCTCCACTGGCAGAATGCAGGGACTCCCCTTCCGGTAGAACTAAGCTCATTTACAGCAACTATAAATGAACGGGGTGTAATTCTCAATTGGCAGACTGCTACGGAAGTGAATAACTACGGATTTGAGGTTGAGCGCTCAGAAACCCTCGGAGGTTTGGAAAATTGGGAAAAGATTGGTTTTGTTAAAGGTAACGGCAACTCAAATTCACTTAAAGAATATTCATTTACGGATAAATTGCTCAACCTTAACATTGACCTCGATCTCAATTACAGATTAAAACAAATTGATAACGATGGAAAATTCATCTACTCGGAAGTTGTGGAAGTAACCTTCAACTTGCAGCTATCAACTTTTGAACTATTTCAAAACTACCCAAATCCATTTAATCCAACTACAAGTATAAAATTTTCTGTTCCTGACAACTATTCTAATTCTTTAAT
>JAGUXE010000147.1 GCA_020061995.1 Ignavibacteriales bacterium
ACTGAATCCTGTTTTGATTTTAACTCAACCGGATTTTGATTTTGCGATTGACATGAGACTAATCCCATGCTCATCATGAGAAAAACTATTAAACGTTTCACTATTGTTTCCTTTTTGATTGATTGATTAAATTAAGATTGTAAATATACCAAAAATCATTACAATTTTAATGCTCAAGGAAATCTCCATCCCCATATATTTCTGTTTTTCCGAATTAAATCGAGTTGGGTTATATTTGATTATTAATTTTATTTATGAAAGAATATTAAATGAAAAAATCTGAGATAAAACTATTTATTCAACTTGATGAACAAAATATTCCCGAAAAAATTGAATGGGAAGCAGCAGATTCTAATGAGCCGGGAATTAAGGAATGTAAATCGATGTTACTTTCTATCTGGGATAAAAAAGACAATGTTACTCTTGGTATTGATCTGTGGACAAAAGAAATGTTTGTTGATGATATGAATAGACATTTCTATCAAACATTTTTGAAAATGGCTGACACATATAATAGTGCAACAAATAATTTTGAAGTTGCAGAAAAAATAAGAAATTTCGCAGAGGAGTTTTCTATAACTACTTTGAATATTAATAATGAAGGGACTAAAAATGAAATCGATTAAAATTTTGCTCATATTAATCATCTCAACTTTTTCTTTGCTAGCTCAGCAAAAAGTAGTTCACTTCAAAAAATTGCAAGAATTTTTGCCATCTAAAGAAATTCAAGGTTGGCAGCGTGCAAAGCCAACCGGTTCAACAAATACAATCGCCGGAATGACTACATCCATTGCAACAGTTAGGTATGAAGTGAAATCAGTTTCTGAAGATCAATCTACTCAACATAAGGGATTAGAAATTTCAATTACGGATGTTTCATTTACACCTTTTGTTTTAGTGGCTTTTAATATGATGCAGGGATATGAGAGTGAAACTGAAACTGGTTATGAAAAAGGGATAACAATCAAAGATAAATTTAAAGGTAAGGTTGAAGTTAAAACAGAGTCAGAGTATAAGTCTGTTGATTTGCAACTTGCAATAGGTGAACGTTTTCTTTTAACTATAAATTTAGATGGCTCGGATGATTTTTCTTTTGTTGAATCTATATTAAATGAGATGAAGTTAGCTGAACTGAGTGATCTAAAAAGTGAATAGAATATTTAAAAGTAATTTGGGTTGTATAAAAAAAGGCTAATCTTAAGTGATGAGCCTTTTATTTAATTTGGGTGACATCAAAAACCAAAATCAAGCTGGAAATTGATTTTATTATCAACATTGCCGTCAATTTCTGAATTACCCGAACTTAATTTTGATTTGCGTGGTTTATATGTTTCTGAATATTTAACTCCAAGTCTAAGATTTTTCATAACCGAGTAGTTAAAAATAAAATACCACCTTATTCCCTCTTCATATAAAGCTACATTTGACATAATACCCGGTAAATCATTTTCATATTCATAAACTGCTGAATTAAAAGAGTCGGTCTTAAAGAAAATGATTCTTCCTGTAAGATTCATTTTCGGAGTTGCATTCCATCGCATATCTTGAAAAAACAACCAACCACGTTCATTACTGATTTGATTTTCAATCTTATAAAAAACAAAATCAATTCTAGAGCGTAGTCTGATTTTATTTGATGGTTTAATTATCATTTCTGACCTAATATTCTGACGCTGTCGATCAACTACTTTTTTCGTAGGTTCGGATGGAACTACCACTTCCTTGAGTTCGTGTTTATATCTCAGATTTAATTCAATTTGACGTGAAAGTGATTCTTTATAATCAATCAATATTTCACTTCCTTTTGAAGGAAAGATATTATCAAATGTTGAGGATGGAAAACGAAACTGATCGAAATAAAAATTAAAAACTCCAATAGGTGAACGATATCTAAAACCCATATACAACCCAAATTCATTCTGAGTCTTACTCCCCTGCTCAGCAAAACCTATTCCGTGTAATGAATAAAAATTTCTCGGGTAGTTTCTGATTGAAGTAACAAAAACAAAATTATTTGTAAGTTTAACTTGAATATTGTTAATAGAGGCAACGGATATTCCATTATAAGAAAATTCGCCTGTTGAGTAGAGATTCCCAATAAAATAATTATAGGCAATGGCACTATAATTAAATGAATTACCCTGAGCATCATATTGCGATGAACGTTCGGTTAGATTTGCATTAAACTCACTTCGTATTTGTAATAAATTAATTTCCAAATTAGAAAATAATCTATGATCTAAACGACTTCCGAATAGAGTTTCACGACCTAGATTCCTACGATTCAATTCAGTATCGGTTCTATGATAACCATCAAGTGACCGTGATTGAATTGTTGAGGTTGAGGAATCTATATTCGCATCAAAGGTATTATTGGAATAAAAAAAAGTTAATCTCGTATCAAAATATTTTAAGACAATTGCCCCACCACGTTTAAATCGATTCTCATCAGTACTTCTGTAGACCTTTACATTTTTATCTTTTCTAAACAATGGTGAAACTACTTCTGCCCCTTTAGAAAAAGCATATGGAGACCACATAGTGAGTCCTTGACCAAATTCTACTAAATAATCACCTACAATAATTTTTTCTATTAATTTATTGGGAGCGTACTCGACAAAAAAACTTAAGAAATCATTAAAAGATTTTTCTCCCGGATCTTTTTCGAACAAAAATCCGGTTGATATAGTTCTGTCATATTTAATGCCTAACCGCTGATATGATTTTAGTTTTGTTCCGTAATATTTATTTTCTTTAAATCCTTTTCTATCCTGAATATCAGACTGAAACCGACTTCTATAATCTATTTTTGTCAAGTCTAAAAACTGATCAAAAGCAGAAACTTCTTTTTGTGTTATTGTACGTGGTGTAACTCTAAAAAATGGAATTAATTTCTCCGCAAAATCAGAAGATATACCCTGGACTAATCGAAGTTCATATACAGAATAAAAATCACCGAATTTCTTGCGGTGCTCAACGATTGCATTTGCAATAGATAAATCAAAATAAGGAATCGAAATTAACTGATTAACTGTTGCCGTGTTTAAATCAACAGGGTTTTTAATAAACTCTTCCAAATCATCCGAAGCACTCGCATCTTCATTTTCATCAATAAAATCTTCTAAAATATTTTCAAAAACTTCGTCATCAATAATCAAACTATCTCTTGTTTGTGTATACAAAGTTTGTGAAATCATGATAAGGAGAAACAGCAATAAGATTCTCATACAGCCTACAAGTTATCCAACGAAATAATAAGACCAAATTGATGTGTAAACCCAAGTTCCTGATGATTAATTACTGAGTAATCGAATTGAAATAGTGAGTAATGGATTCCAACACCACCGCAATAAATTGATGGTTCAGTCGAAAATCCGGTTCGAACAGAAACATACTCCATAATTCGATAATTAATCCCGGCTTTTATTGAAGGCTGATATGTTAACTCTTTTTCAATAGCTAAATTTAGTACAATGTCATTGATTATATCGTAACTAAATCCGGTTTGGAAAACGATAGGTAATTGATCCTTCTCTTTCCCCCAAGTTGCCCGATTCAAATTATTAGCTGAAAAGCCCCATTTCAGTTTTTCAGATAAATAAATCAATAAACCTGCATTTATATACAAAGCGTTATCGCTTCCATATTTATCAATTGAAACGGTGTGATAATTAATTCCTAATCCAAAAAAATATTTTCCCAAATA
>JAGUXE010000059.1 GCA_020061995.1 Ignavibacteriales bacterium
AAAAAAAATAATCTTAGTCTGAGATTTGAAGGAGTAGATGTTAATGAGAGAGCAATAGAGATAGCAAAAGAAATAAACCCAGAAGTAAATTTTAAGGTGGGAGATATATATAAGTTAGCGTATGAATATAATTCATTCGATTTAATTACGATGATAGAGGTATTGGAACATTTAAGGTATCCAGAGAGGGCCTTAACAGAGATTAAAAATATTTCTAAAAAATTTTGTATATTCAGCGTGCCAAGGGAACCCCTTTTTAGAATCGGTAATTTTATGCGTGGTAAAAATATTCTTAGAGGAGGCTCCGATCCAGAACACCTGCATTGTTGGACAAAAAATCAATTTGTTAAATTAATTAAGAAATATTTTAAGGTAATAAAAGTTAAGGATGCTTTTCCTTGGATAATTGTATTATGTTCTAAATAGTCGAGGAGCGCGTACTCTTTATGATCGATAGAGTCGGAATAAATAACCAGCCGCATCTTAAAAATAAGCATTATAACCTTCCATTATTAATGCTCTTAGGGTTCCTTACAGGTTTATATTTTTTAATCTTTCCCTATATGGGTTTATTATTTGGTACAGTTTTATTTATTATAATAATCATATTCGCTTTTGTGTCTGTCGAGGATAGGTCTTTTCTTCTAAGTTTATTTTGTGCTGCCTTAATATTACGATTGTTCATTTTGGTTTTTGTTTACGCCTTTACCGTTAACAAAGGGGGCTGGTTTTTTGGTGACGAATGGGGTATATCTACATACGCCTGGCAAATTCAGGAGAGCATCAAGGAAGTGGGCTATCCAGCGGTCTGGAGAACGCCACCCCCTACTGATATATTTGTCAGAATGCCGGTTAAAATAGGAGATTACGGTATTACCGGATATACATACTGGGTTTCTATTCTTTATTTTCTATTTGGATATGTTCCTTTGCTGCCTAAAATTATAAATTCTATTTTAGGAGCATCTTTAGGAATTCTTACCTATCTTATTTCTAGGGAATTATTTGATAAAAGAGTAGCAAGATTAGCAATGATTTTAGTGATATTTTTTCCTTCACTGATATTTTGGTCTGTTTTGAATTTAAAAGATACGATGTTTATTTTTTTATCAATGATTATATTCTATTCATTCATTAAATTTCAAAAAACCAAAGCCCCCATCTATTTAATTTTTATTATTCTTGGAATAATTATAGAATCAACGATTAGGGGTGGAATTTGGATAATGATAATAATAACGCTTTTTTTCTCAGCCATAATTATGTTTAAAAAAAGTGTAAAAAAGATTATATTTACTCTATTTCTTGTTAGTTTGAGTATTTTTGTTTTTATTGGGAAATACAATTTCTATAATCGCTTTATGGAGTTAAAAGTACAATTAGCTTCTTATCATATCGGTCATGTGAATACTGAGGGAATAAGCCATAAATTATTACCAGAAAAGTATTATGTAACAGGAGCAAATATGGAAGACATTTCTTATTTAGAACTTATCAGAATGTTTTTACTAGCATGGGTATATTTTCTCTTTGTCCCTTTTATTTGGACTATCCAATCTAAATCAGAATTATTTTCTTGTCCCCAAGTATTACTTTGGTATATTTTATTTTTATTTTCGTTGATTGGTATAGGAATAAGTTTAAGAAATAAGATTAGATATTCTTTAATCTTAATATGCTATATTTTTTTCTTTGGCACGCCAGTAGCTATGCTTTCGGGGAATGTCGGTACGACTTTTAGGCACAGAGATATGCTTACGCCATTTTTTCTAATTTTTAGCACCGTGGGGATAAAGAGATTATTCCATGGAAGTGCGAAGGCCGATGAATAGATTCAAGAGTATCTTATTTATTAATCCGCCTTATCCGTCAAGCGAATTTACGACTCCGGTTATGCCGGTGGGTATCGGCTATTTAGCCGAGTTCCTGAAGACCTCAGGAGTAAATTACTCTGTCTTGGATATGGGGTTGGGCTATGGCATAGGCGATTTAAAAAAACGCATCGCAAGGTTAAGGCCCGATATAATCGGTATATCCATGATGAGTTTTATGTATAAGAATCATTATCGCCTCGCTGAAGTGATAAAGGAGGATTTTCCGGAAATCCCCATAGTTTCTGGCGGGCCGCATGTTTCAAGTTGCGGGGAAGCTGTTTTGCGGGAATGCCGTGCCATAGATTTTGGCATAATGCGGGAGGGCGAGCTTCCTTTATCGGCCCTGTGTAGCGGAGAGGATTTAGAGGATATCGCGGGACTTATCTTTAGAAAAGACGGCAATATTAGGGTTAATTATAACTCAGGCGATATAGATAATCTTGACATAATACCTTTTCCCAGGTTTGAGAATTTTGAGCGGGTCAAGTACGGTTTTGGGATAAGTGTGGTGTCCTCAAGAGGCTGCCCTTACCAATGTATCTATTGTTCAGCACATGCTATCAGAAAAAGATTCAGGGCAAGGAGTGCTGCCAATGTTGTAGATGAAATGGAATACTGGTATAAGAAGGGATACCGCGAATTTGATTTTCAGGAAGATAATCCTACGTTTGATAAAGTTAGATTATTAGAGCTGTGCAACCAGATAGAAAAAAGAGGGCTTAGGGATTTAATGATTATGTGCGGAAACGGTATCCGCGCCGATAGAGTGGATAAGCCGCTTTTGCAACGCATGAAAGAGGTGGGTTTCAGAAGGATAGCTTTTGGTGTCGAGGGCGGCAACGACCGGATACTTAAAAATATCAAAAAAGGAGAGACAATCGAAGTTGTCAAGAATGCCATAAAAGATGCCTGCGACCTGGATTTTTTTGTCAGCCTCTTCTTTGTAGTGGGGTCCCCGGGCGAAACACCTGCGGATGTCGAAGATTCCATAAAAATTGCCTTATCATATCCGGTTTCCCACGTAAATTTCTTTAATCTGATACCGCTGCCGAATACCGAGCTTTATAAGTGGGTCGAAGAGAATAATTATTTTATCTTAAGGCCGCAGGATTACCTGAATACGGGTTCGTCTATTCAGATGAGTTGCCGTCCCGTTTTTGCGACTCCCGAGTTTCCCGTTCGCGAAAGAATCAGGACTTTAAAAAAAACCAAAAGAATAGAGCGCCTGATAAAAAGAAGGGCGATAGAGAGGAAATTAAACGCGCCGTTTATTATAAATAGAATGGTAGGATGGCTTTATACCTTATCCTGGATGCAAAAATTCGAGAACAACCTGAACCGTTACGCTTTTTATAGGAAGACGATAGGGTATCTAAAATCAAATCTTAGAAGAAATATTTATAAAAACTAAGGCATTATGAAAATCTTATATATTTCCTATGACGGAGCAAGGGAACCCATACCCCAGTCCCAGGTGCTGCCTTATCTGAGGCAATTCTGTAAGGAGGGATTGAGTATCTACTGGCTTTCTTTTGACAAGAAACATTCTTTTAATAGCATGCACGAGAAGGCAGTCTTTAAGAAGGAGCTTGCGGATGCTGGTATAAACTGGTATAGCCTGACTTATCATAAAAATCCGCCTGTGTTAGCCAAAGTCTATGATATCGTAAGAGGAATAGTTTTTGCCTCTTATTTAGCGCATAAACATAGAATAAATTTGCTCCACGGGCGTTCAGAAGTAGCTTCTTTAATCGCCCTTTTTATAAAAAAGATACGTAAGCTAAGTTTTATATACGACCGCCGTGGGCTCCTGGCAGAGGATTATGTAGAGGGGGGCATGTGGAAAAAAAGAGAGAGCCTCATCTACTGGTTATCTTTATA
>JAGUXE010000284.1 GCA_020061995.1 Ignavibacteriales bacterium
AAATGGAAGTGTTACTGGGATGTTCATTAAAGATTCTGTAGTTTACATCTTTGGCACTTTCTCTAAAGTCGGAGATTCGGTTAGAACACGAGTTGCTGCAATAAAATTGGCGAATGGTGAGATATTACCCTGGAAGGTAAATATAACATTTCCTTCTCAAATTAATGGTATTATAGCAATCGATTCATTGGTTTACATTTATGGACTCTTTTATCAAGTCCAAAATCAAAACAGGAATAATCTTGCAGTTGTAACTAGTCAGAATGCAACACTTCAGCCACTCAGTATTGAATGCGGCTCTGAAGGTATAACCGGTGCTATTGTCTTAGATAAAAGTATTTTTATTTCAGGTATCTTCGTGTCTGTAAATGGACAACCGAGAAAATACTTGGCCAAATTGAACCGTTTTACTGGCGAGTTATTACCCTACTCACTCAATATTGAGCAGGGATATGCAAAAGAAATTGCACTATTTGGAAAGAATCTATTATTAACAGGAACTTTCACTTCGATAAACGATTCTTCCAGGAAAGGGTTTGCAGTTCTTGATACTGAGTTAGGCATAGTGAAAGGAGAAAGGTTGAATGATACTATTGGAATTGTTTCAGATCTTCAAATTATTGATAATGATAAAGTTTTGTTCCATTGTTCCAGGGTAATCAGTCACTACGTGTTGTATAACCAAAAAATAATGCTATCTGATGGATTAAACTTTGAATCGGCAATTAATTTGATTGAATATAATGGTAAACCAATCCTAACATCCTCATATAAGCAGAATACTCTTTTTATTGGGGGTGAATTTCGGAGTTTTCCTAACTTCCACTCAGGCGTGCTTGCTGTATTAAATAAAAATCTGATGAGTTACTCACCATTCCCATTTAAAATAAATGGGGCAGTAACTGACTTACAAATATTCGAGAAGGAGTTGTTTATAGTCGGCGACTTTTATTTTAATGGCGATGAAAATTCTAAACATCAAATAAGTAAAATCAATTTGGAAAAAAAAGAAGTCGACACTCTTTGGCCGGCAGTTAGTGGGTATATAAACAAAGTCTATGTTAAAGATTCTGTAATCATTATTGTTGGAAACTTTACTGTGGTTGGTGATTCGGCACGAAGATATATTGCCATGTTAGATTTTTCGGGAAAAGTAATCGGTACGGATTTATTGTACAATAATTCCAATATTTCTGTTAATTGTGCAGAAAAAGTGGATTCAATTCTTTTTATTGGGGGAGATTTCCAAGCAATTAACGGTATAACACGAAATTCATTTGCTGCATTCTCTATAAATTCAGGTGAATTACTGGACATCGCTCCAAATTTTAAAAATTCATACGGGTCCCCCGCAATTCATTTTATTAAAGAGCATAACGGAAATTTATTCGTTGCAGGAAATTTTCATAATGTCTATTCTAATTCAAGAGCCTATTTGGCTGCATTCGATTTGAATGGGTTTCACTTAACCACTTGGTCCCCCAGACCTGACGGGCAAATTTATCATTTCTCAATAGATAGTGCAAAAAACATTATGTATTTAGCAGGAAGCTTTGCAAAAATCAGCAGTCAACTAAACTGGCACTTCGGTGCAATTAATTTTACCAGCGGAGCGCCGATGCCCATATTTTACAATGCGAATGGAATAGTGAATAATACTTTTTGCTATAACAATGAGGTTTATATAAACGGTTACTTCAGCAAAATAAACAACTATCAAATTAATGGTATATATTGGTTTACTAACGAGGTATCAGCAGTAAAAGAAGAGTCAATAACTACTGAAATAGAAATGATGCTTCAGCAAAACTATCCGAATCCTTTTAATCCAACTACTACAATTAGCTACCAAATTCCAAGGCAAGGATTTGTGACAATAATGATATATGACATTCTAGGTAAGCAAGTAAAAATTTTAGCTAACGAAGAAAAACAAGCAGGAAAGTATAGTGTGCAATTTGATGCATCGAAACTATCAAGCGGTATTTATTTTTGTGAACTTAAATTTAACGGGAATAAATTGACTAAAAAACTTTTATTAATGAAGTAGAGAATTAACAAAGGAAAAATCATTCAGACTGGAAACAGGAAAGTGGAAGAATGATATTGGAGTAAATTATCAATAAAGGGACAACCGAAATTAATTAAAATTAATAATTAAAAATCTAATTACAAAAAGTTTGTCATGACTTATTTCTTCACAACTTCCACCGGAAACGGATTTAGATATCGGGGAAAGATGACCACATTTTACGGATGTGAAAATGGATTGTTATCTCCTTTGTATGTCCCTCAAAATAGAATCAGTCGTATAATAATCTCGGCATTGCAAAACTACATTTTACCGAAATCTGAGGATATGTCGAGTCTTGGCCATTATTTTTTAAATACTACTTCGAATAAGACACTCAATATTATATCAGATTAAACACCAATAAATAATAATCAAAGGGGAAAAAATGAAATCACATCCAAATCGTTTAATGTCAAGCTTGTCGATATTAATTTTATTGTTATTTCCGAATATAGCTTACACACAATCTGAAAATGAAAATAGTAATTGTGACAAAATAGATTTACAATTATTACAGATAAGTTTTATTAATGAAACAGCGTTATATTATCACTTTCCATTAAATGGAAATTTTTCACTTCGATCAGGAATAAGTGTGTTTTGGAATTATGAAGAGAAAAAAGATGGTGAAGGTTATTCGAGGGATTTTGATGGACCTTCATATAACCGGGAACAAAAAACGACTGATATGGGGATAAATAATAATTATGAAATTATTTTATCTTCTCAATTATTATATAATCTGAACGAGTATAAATACGCAAAAGTGTATTTAGGTGTAGGACCATCTTTAATATACTCTTTAATGAAATACGCAAGCAACGCTTCATATTACACTGACACCACATTTTCAAGATATGGAGATGAATTAGAGGCTACGACTCTCGGAATTGGCCCTTCTATTTCAATTTTAATTAAAACCCATCTTTATAGTAGTATATCATTAGTCTCAGAATATAATTTCTCGGCATTTTATATTTGGGTCAAAGAAAACAGTAGATCAAGAACTGAATCTAAATATTCTGATACATATCAATATTCTCGCAATTATGAAGCGAATAGGGAATCAAGCGGATGGAAATTGAGATTTAGTAATGTAAGGGTTGGTTTATTAATCGCACTTTAAAATATGTGAGTTAAGAAGAACCTCTCAACATCCTAAAATCTAAGAAATAAACGAATTAGAAAGTGTGTTGAGTGTTTTAATATTTACCAACTCGTTTGGGTAAATAAAAGGGAATCCACAAATAATAATTAACACAGAGCTTCTGTTTTAACAATTTGTAATGATTATTCGAAATATCAAGTTTTAATAACCTATGAAAAACATAATTTTCACAATAATTGTGGTCTTCTTTTCTCTTTCTCAAATTAAAGCGCAATCGGAGATTGAATTGAAACCTATAAATAGATCAACATCTATATTCTTAAGCATCGGGTCTTTGCAAATCCTTTGTGTTGGCACCTCATTTCAAATAAATGAGAAATACTCAGTTGGTCTGGTTTCAAGTCTTTATGGTTTAGCTGGCGGTTATTATGCCCCAAATGCAACTTTTGGTTTGGGTTTTAGAGGAACCTATTATTTTAGTCCGGATGGCAAAGGAAAATTTCTCTGGGTAAATAATATCAGCGCCGATATTGAATACTTATTTCCGGTTGGGGTGGGGGTAGAGTGTATTATCGGGAGAGATTGTATTATCGGGAAAGGTTTAGGTTTTAATTGGGGTTTCGGTTTATCAATGAGTACTCACACAAAGGCAAATGTTTTGGTTGCACCCGCATTCAAATTGGGTTTTCACATAGATTTGTAGGGTACATATGTTGGAAATAGATTAATGTTATCACAATTAGTAAAAAATGAAAATAATTTTAACATTCTTTTTAGTATCAATTTTACAATTCACTGCTTTAGCTCAACAACCGAAACCTGCTAATCCGGAGGATGATTTTGGATGGTTTACCATTGGCTTTGGAGTTGGGAGTAAGTTAGATTTTGCATCTGTGTTAAGTGCAAATTTTGGTCGGGAGGATTTTTTGCAATTTGCACTTCATTCCAATTCTGATATTTTTTCAGATGGTGTTTCTTCAATTTCGGTTTGTTATGGTAAATCTATAGTGGGCGACCTTTCCAGAGTTGCATTCTCAGTTGGTCCGTCATTAGTATCCGACAACGATAATAGTGTTGTCCGATTTAGAACATTCGGGGTTTTAGCTAATCTTCAATTAATTTATACACCTGTTAAAGAATTGGGTTTAGGATTAGATCTTTTTTACAATCTGAATTTTAAGCAAAATATTGCGGGTGTTTCTTTAACATTTGTATTCGAAGGGAATAAGTAAGATTTTACAAATTCTTGTAATCACGCTAAACTCAATTACACTTGATAATATAACAACAATTTGAAATATCACGTCGTTGGTATGAAGGAGGGAAGACACTATATTGGAAATTTATAGTGTTTTAACGGGTGCTCCATTTAAATCCAAAATTACTCATGTAATTGCAAAACAGCTAATCAAAATCAATATTATGAATATAGCCTTAATAACCTCATTCAAGTTGTGGAATTAGGTTGAAGCTATGTGCCAGAGTTTTTAGTTAGTTGTTATTAATAATTAATCCCATAATTTGCCCTCTCCTTTTTTGGGGGTAAAAATCTGATTTATTATTTTCACGCCAGACATAATTGAAAGTTTTTAGGTGGATGAACTTTTAAGACTATTTAACCGTCCTTGCCGAATTATAGATTCTGCATCAGAGAAAATTATTATTGCGGTAAGTTTTGGCTTTTTTATTTTTCTCTTTCTATGGGTTTTCGAACCTTTCGGTTTAGATAAGATCACTCTAAATAAACCTCTTTATTTCTCGGGATATGGGTTAATCACAACATTCGTTATTTTGTTTAATACTTTTGTGTTGTTCAAAATCTTCAAAAACTTTTTTCGACCGGAAAATTGGAATGTTTGGAAAAGTATTGTGCATAATTTTATGATGATTTTTCCGATTGCGCTCCTTAACTGGGCTTATTTTCATTGTTGCGAAAAACCGGGAGACTTGGATTATTCCTTCCTGAATTTTATTTTCATGACATTAGCCGTTGGAGTTTTTCCCAGTATTTTTTTAGGACTCTTTTCTGAACATCATCTCAGAAGAAAAAACGAATTACTCTCTGAGATGGTTAATAAACAATTCCGCGAAAGAAATCATTCTGAAGAAAAAATCCAAAACGAAACAGTCAATTTCTCGAACTCATCTCTTACACTCACTATTGACAAAGTATTATTCGTAAATTCGATGGGGAATTATGTGACTATTTACTTTTGGAATTCGGATGAAGTAAAAAAAGAGGTCATCCGATCTACAATGAAACAAATTGAAACTGATTTGCTAAAATTTAATAAAATTGTTCGATGTCATAAATCTTATTTTGTTAATTTATCTAAAGTTGTCGGAACATCCGGAAATGCAAGATCTTTGTATCTGAATCTTACAAATACTGATATTTCTATTCCTGTATCCAGAACTTTTACAAATCAGATACTTTCCCACTTAAAATAGTTTCCCGTTTGTCACATCAAGAGGGGATATGTGGCTTTTTATCACAAAAAGTCAGCGCTTTATCACATTCTTAGACTTATTAAAAATTTATAATTTAATTTTGAGCAATAAATTTCATTAACAAAGGGGTGAAAATGTCAAGGTTACTACCTGTTTTATTTATACTGCTCGTCTCAATAACTTCCGCCCAAAAAGGAGTGGTAGTCGGAAGAATTATTGATGCGTCGAACAAAGAAGTTTTATTAGGAGCAAATATTCTTGTAAAAGAAATGGATGGAGTTGGTACGGCAACTGATATTAACGGAAGATTCAGTTTAAAATTACCTTCCGGAGTTTATTCGATAGCAGTAAGTTTGATCGGATATAAATCTGTTGTAAAAACTGATATAATAGTTCGTTCGAATAGTGAATATTTTGTTGAAGTTTCTCTTTCTCCAACTTCAGTCGAGCTAAATGAGGTAACTGTTTTTGCAGATTATTTTGATAAAACGATAAATGAAAATAACTTAAGTACATTATCATTAGCGGTTGAAGAAGTGCGCCGTTCTCCAGGTTCTATGGGGGATTTTCAGCGGATACTTCAGGCAATGCCCGGAGTTTCTTTTTCAAGTGATCAAACAAATGAACTTTTGGTAAGAGGTGGCTCACCCAATGAAAATCTTACAATACTTGATGGTATGGAGCTTCATTCAACTAATCATTACCCGAATCAACTAAATTCCGGTGGACCTATCAATATGATTAACACCGATTTAATTCAAGATATTAAGTTTTCATCCGGTGGCTTTATCGCAAAGTATGGTGATAAACTTTCTGCATTTACAAATATTGAAACCCGGGAAGGAACCCGCTCAAAATATTTTTCCGGACAAGTTGATATGAATATGGCAGGAATAGGAACTGTTCTCGAGGGAAGAATAGGTGACGGGAAAGGTTCGTGGTTAATTTCGGCTAGAAAAAGTTATATCGATTTAATTGCAAGCAGTTTCGGTTTAACTTCAACTCCTTTTTATTATGACGGACAATTTAAAGTAACATATGATCTAAATACTTCGCACAAAATAAGTTGGACGGGAATTTATGGTCATGACCGAATTGATGTTGTAGGTAAATCAGATGTCGTATATAAGGAAAAAGCAAATCAAAGAGACTCAGTTGATTATGAAGATATATATGTTTATCAATCACAATGGGCAACCGGTTTGACGCTTAAAAGTCTTTGGTCAAAAAAAATGTATTCTGATATTACATTTTATGCGAACAGCTATAAACACAAATTTGATGTAAAAAGTGTATTTACTGAGCGTCAATTCAACTCGAACGGAAACCTCGGCTCAACAAAAGATATTGCGAGCCGACAAATATTCTATGAAGAATCGTCAACAACAGAAGCAGCACTTCGTGCAAATTTCGGTTATGTATTTAACAACTTTCATAAAATTGAATTCGGGGCTTCACTGAAATCAGCTTCTATTTCAAACGACTTTTTTATTGATGCTGATACAGTTCGTTATGATTTGAATAATGACGGATTTTTTTCCTCCGATTTTACTGTTGATCCTATTATAGTCAATCCGGCTTCAGCATTTGCTTTCAATAAAAATCTTGGTGATGAAAACAAAAGTTATTTTTATCTAAATAATAGCCTAAATTTTTTTAATGAAAGATTGGTACTTAATGTCGGATTACGTTATGATTATTTCTCTTTCAGCCAAAAAGGGAATGTCTCACCAAGAATTTCTGGAAGTCTTTACCTACAGCCTTCAATAACAAGTATCAATTTTTCTTATGGCGAATATTATCAAACGCAAGCATATCCGATATATTGGGATAGATTCAATTCGGGAGTAAATCAATATTTAGAAAACTCACATGCCACACATTTTATCGCAGGGATTGAACATATATTAAATGAGGGCCTGAAACTGAATGCTGAAGCATTCTATAAAAAGTATAATAAACTTCCTATCTCTGAAAGATTTGTTAATTTTAATGACAGAACTTTCAGATCGGAAAAGTATTTAAGTCTTGGAGAACAAAAAATCTATGGATTTGATTTTTTACTTCAGCAAAAATTTGTTAAAGATATCTATGCAACAATTGGTTATTCAAGAATGTGGTCGCACATAAATGATCTCAGAATCGGGTATGAAGGTAAATCATATATCTCTGAATATGACTTCCCTCATATCTTTAACATAGTTGTTGGTAAGAGTTTTAATAACGCCCGGTCAGAATTAGATAAAATGAACTTTGTGGTTAAGTACGCAAGTATGTTGTTACCCTTTTCCGATGACATGGAAATAAGTTTTCGATGGCGATATGCAACCGGTTCACCTTATACAGAAAGAGTTTTTTCGACTTCTGAACAGCACAGAAGCGGAGGTACGAGTTGGACAAATGGGGGTTGGGTTGAATCAGATAATATCAATGGGAAACGCTATCCCGCTTATCACAGATTAGATATTGGTATGAACAGTCGCTTTAACTTTGATTGGGGAAACTTAGTTTTTGTATTCTCTATACAGAATGTTTATAATCATAAAAACATAGCAGCATATAGATATAATTCTGATGGCACGATTGATACTATTTACCAATTTTCATTACTTCCGGTTGCAGGAATAGAGCTTGAGTTCTAAATTATTATTCATATTCGATTCCCATTGTTACTCATCTGGGATTAGTACAATGAAGGAAAATAGGGTTGAATTGATGACGCTTTGTTAAATAAAATATTGGGGCTGTTACTGGCAGCCCCCAATATCAATTTTAGTTTACTGTCACTCAGCACCGATACCAAGATAGGTGCGAAGTTTTTCATCTTCAAACATATTTTCAGCCTCGGGTTCTTTAGTCAATAAAGAAACTATAATGCCCATAATAAATGCGGCGCTCATTGAGATTAACGCTGGATTTTTAAGTGGGAAAATCGCAGTTTCGTTTTTAAATATATCGACCCAGACAGTAGGACTTAAGATTATAAGTATAATTGCGAGTAATGCGCCGGTTACTATACTGTAAACAGCCCCTTTAGTAGTAAACTTTTTCCACATAATTGACATAAGTAGTGAAGGGAAGTTTGCACTAGCAGCAATTGCAAATGCAAGTCCTACCATAAACGCAACATTCTGACCTTTAAAAATCAAACCAAGCAATACAGCAACTACACCGATCCCGAGTGTAGCAATCCTTGCAACTCTTACTTCACCGGCTTCATTTGTTTTTCCTTTTTTGAAAACATTAACATAAAGGTCGTGCGATAATGTTGATGCACCTGAGAGTGTAAGTCCGGCAACTACCGCAAGAATAGTAGCAAACGCTACCGCAGCAATAAATCCGAGGAAAAATTGTCCCCCCACTGATTCAGCTAATAATAGCGCTGCCATATTACCACCTTTATCAAAACTGCTTACTACATCCTGCCCGACAAGCACCATTGCTCCAAAACCAATGACGAATGTAAGAACATAAAAATATCCTATAAATCCGGTTGCAACGAAAACTGATTTACGTGCCTGTTTAGCATCAGGAACAGTAAAAAATCTCATAAGTATATGTGGTAAACCTGCGGTACCAAGAATTAGCGCCAGCCCCAAAGAAATTGCATCCCAGGGATTTGTAATAAATCCACCCGGTTCTAGAACGGAATCATATTTCATAGCTGCCTGTTCGAAAAGATTAATCGGATTCATCGCAAAATGAGATAATGTCATAATCACCAGTAATGTAGCACCGCTTAATAATAAAACTGCTTTTATAATTTGTACCCATGTTGTTGCAAGCATACCTCCGAATAAAACATATGAAATCATAACGACCCCTACTATTACAACTGCAGCTTCATAAGGCATACCGAATAAAACAGTTATAAGAGAACCTGCTCCAACCATCTGCGCAATAAGATAAAAAGTTATAGTGGTTAATGAACCAACCGAAGACGCTATTCGTACAGGCTTTTGTCTTAAGCGGTACGCAAGTACATCTGCAAAAGTAAACTTGCCAAGATTTCTTAGTGGCTCTGCAATTAAAAACATTACGAGTGGCCAGCCGACTAAAAATCCGATTGAATAAATAAGTCCGTCGTATCCTCTTAGCGAAACCATTCCGGCAATCCCCAGAAAAGATGCCGCGCTCATATAATCGCCGGATAAAGCCAATCCATTCTGAAAACCTGAAATACTTCTATCAGCAGCGTAAAACTCCGAAGTGGTTTTTGTTTTTTTTGCTGCCCAATAAGTAATAGCTAAAGTAACTGCTACGAAAAGAAAGAAAATAATTATCGAAGCAATATTAACCTGCCCAATTGATGTTTGAATTGTATCCAATTGTCAATCTCCTAAAATTTTATGTGGTAATAAATAATTGATATTAGTTTTTTAAAACTTCGTTCCGTAGTTCGCGAACGGCTTTATCATAATCCTTGTTAGCCCAGCGTGTATAAACACCTGTTAAAAGCCAGGCAAAGATTATAATGCCAATACCAATAGGTAAGCCGAGCGTTAGATGCTCACCAATTTTAATTGAAAGGAATTCTTTATAGAAAGCAATTGAGAGGATGAACCCGAAATAAACAGCAAGTATAATAATGGTTAGAGTTATGGAAAAATTTAATCTCTTTTTTACAAGATTCTTAAATTTTTCCGATTCGATTATATCCCTGACACGTTCTGCACTTACACTCATAGGAATTCTCCCTGTATGATTTTATTTTGTGAAAAGAACAATTAGTAGTCTAAAACAGGAATAACAGTAATTCTAAGATTTTTTACATTGCAAGATAAATCAATTCATTTACATAAGAAAAGAATTCTTGTTCTTTATCTTACCAAAGATCCCTTAAAATCGAGACGGATTTTGTTTTTGAGTTCGTCAAGGAGCCCGTAGATTTTTTTAAGAATTACGATATCCATCTCGGTTAAATTTTGTTGATTTATAATGTTATCAACATTTTCTCCATTAAATAATTTTTCAACCTGATTCTTTAGTCTAAGTTCCATTAAAAAGTTATATGAGTACAAAATATTCTTATACATCGGTTTTGAAATCGCTTCTTTTTCCAACAGTTGTTCAAATCGTTCAATTGTGTTTGTTGTGTTAAGCTGATTTTTTAAGCTATACATCCGTGCAAAATCAACTAAAGGAAGCAAAACTAATTTTGTATCGATGGGAGATTTTATTTTTTGCATATTTTCCGGTATTTCGGATTGCAATAAACTTTCCGATAGATAAACAAAAAAGAGATTAAAGCTCCCTGTAACTTTGTCAACATGTTTTTTAAGTTTGGTTGAAAGAGTGTCGTCTCCGTATACATTTCTGAAATCGAAAAATATTTTTATATCCAATAAATTCTGTGGACTTGCTGACGTAATCCAATCAGTGAAATATTTCTGCCATACAGATAGAGGTTGACACCATTTCGTATTTGATGCCATTATATTTCCCTTACAAAAACTGTAGCCGACTGTATTTAAATTACCTGAAACTATTTCTCCGAGTTTCGCAAAATAATCTTTAACAATTTCTTCATTTCCACTATCCACATCTTCGTAAATTATTGCGTTATCCTGGTCGGTATATAAAGTTTGTTCTTCCCTTCCTTCGCTCCCCATAGTTATAAACGCAAAGTTTACCGGAGGATTTCCAAGTCGTTCAACCGCAAGTTGAATTATACGTTTTGAAATAACATCCGAAATTAGCGAAATCATTTTAGTAGAACTTCTTACGCCGCTGTCCGATTCTATTAATCCTTTTATTAATAGAATAAGCTGGTTACGGTATTCTTTAATCTTTTTGATTGAATCTGATTGTTCGATATTGTTAAGAAAAAACAAATAATTAGAATATGAGGCATTAAATAAATCTTCGGCAAACAAAACACCAACAGTGATATTATTATTTTTAACTAATAGCTGAGAGAGTTTATATTCTTTTAATTTAATAAGTGCATCATAAATTGTTGATGTAACAGGAAGTGAAGCAACGGGCGAAGTCATAAAAGAATAAATTGCCGAGTTAATATTGGCATTTGTAAAAACGACTCGTTCTCTAATATCAGAGTCGGTTACTATTCCCATTTCTTCATTATTGCTACCGGTGACTATAATGACACTACTATTACTATCAGTCATTAATTTAACGACTTCTGTAACTGTAGCGTTATAATCACATGATGGGATCTCTTTAACAAAATGTTGAATATTTTGGTTTAGCATCAAAACAGATGTTTGAAGATCAGAAATTAAATCCTCTTTTTCTTTATCGGTTTTTTTCTTTTCTGTGATGTCTTCAATAATACCATCCACCGATAAATAATTGTCTGCCGAATTTTTAACAACTACTGCGGAGAGGGCAACAATTAATTTTTTACCGTTCAAGTTCTTAAACTGAACGATTCTATTTTTCAAAAATTTGTTCTCAAGAAGATCACTTATAAAACTTTCTTCATCTCCGGAGTGTTCAAAAAACTTTAATAGAGATGTTGATAGAAGCTGCTCCATAGTTTGAGCGCCAAGCAAATTAACTGCGGCCGGATTAACTTCTTTAAATAGTAAATTTTTATCGGGGGTAGTTCTAAAAACCCCAATAGTGAGTTGGTTTGTTAATGTAAGATATTTTTCCCTGCTGTAATCGAGTTCTTCTTTAATTTCTTTATTAAGGCTAATATCTTTGACACCTAAAATTATTCCGTTGTTGTTCATTAATGAAATGGGGGAAATAATTAAAAGAACATTCAACAAATCGCCGTTATATTTTTTGAATTGTGTTTCAAATTGTTCAACAACCGTCGGGTCATCATTAATCTTTTTGAAAGATAGAAAATCAAATATTTTGGATTCCGGGTAATTAACAAAAATGTCATCTAAACCAAGCGGCTGCGAAATTTCATTATAGCCGAGTAATGAATAGAGGGTTTTGTTTATAAATGTCTGTTGATTCTCAAGAATCATTATTATTCCCTCGCCTGAAGTTTCGACGAGCATTTTATATTTTTCTCTCGACTCACGCAGTTCATTTTCAGCATTCTGCCTAAGTTTTTCACTCCGCAAATTTTGAAATGCAATATATAAGAGAAGAAGGGCGCTTAATATTGAAATAACGATAGAAATCGTCAGAATTTTCTGTTCGAGCAAAGCAATTTCTTCGTGTACATCTTCAATATAAATACCTGTACCTATTACCCAGTCCCAGGGTTTAAATCCCTTTACATAAGATAATTTAGGGACAATATTTGTCGAATCATCTTTCCACTGCCATGTGTAGTCTACAAATCCGTCTCCCTGCTGTTTTACTACATTTACCATTTCAACAAAAAGCTTTTTATGGTGCAAATCTTCAAAAGTGTTTAAATCTTTTCCATCAAGGTCAGGTCGGTATGGATGAACAATCATCTTTGGCTGCGTGTCTGTAATCCAGAAATAATCTTTTTGTTCACTCCCGTAACGCAAACTTTTTATCTGATTTATAGCAGATTCCTGCGCCTCACTTTTACTTACTTCACCGGCTAATTCAAGACGGTGCCATTTATCAATCATACTTACGGTTGTGCTTGTAAGTTCGCGTATCATCTCCCTTTTTCTATCAATTATAATATTTTCAAAACGGGGAATTATGATAACAAAAAGTGCAGTAATAAAGAGGGAGATGGTAATAAAGGTAGGAAGCAGAATTTTTATATAATGCAATTTTTTTGATGATCTTTTCGATTCCATTATTAAGCCTTGTTAAAAATATTAATCATTTTTTACTTCAATGAAATTATATCAAAAAATTCTGTTGAAGTATCAATTATCATTATCCCGTTTTCTCTCGTTGTTCTTGCAACGCAGGGGACAACCATCCAGCTAATTTCTTTTTTTAGTTTAAAAGTGCCGAAACTTAGAGAAGAAATTTTTTCATCATCAGCAATTATTACTCCACCGGGATGACCGTGCCCTGAAATGCTTGTATTGCATTCATGGACCTTCATAAACTCAAAATGTTTTTTTAGGTGGAATGCTTCTCCGGGAAAATGAATTGAAGAACCCGAAAAATCGGGGAAGCAAAAATGAGAGAGAAGAAATTTATTGTTATCGCATTCTACTATTTTTATTTCGGGTAAACCAAGCAAAAACTCTTTTGATGTATCACTCAATTGGCAGGTAATTTCATTGTCCTCATAAAGCCAGATTTTATTTCGAGATTTTTTTGCACGAATCTCATAATCGAGTTCATACCAGTTATTTCCGTAGTTAAAGCCTGCATCATAAGAAGGTGTCTTTTTTACTGCGTACAAATCATGATTGCCGACAACTATCGCCGAACAGTTTTCTTTTACAAGCCTGATGCATTCTTCCGCGTTTCTTGTCTCGATATATCTGTAGAAAGGAATTGTAAAGCCGACTATATCACCAAGGCAAAAAATAGAATCGCAATTATTTGCTGATAATAATTTGAGTGCTTTTTCGAGACTGTGTATGTCTTCGTGTATATCGCTTATAAAACCAATCTTCATTCTGTTTGTATTAATTAATGAGACGGCATTTTTTAGTAATTTAAAACTAAGTCTCAATTTCATTAAACTCAATAAAAATCGTTTGGGATTAGAATAAATAATCTCTAATTCTTCACTTATGAGAGGTTATTTTTAATATTAAAATATCACTATTTTTGCTAAGGTTTATTTTGTTCTTTTAAAACCTAAAGTTGGTGATAAAGTAAAGATGGAAACTCTTTAAATACGAAATGAAGAGAGTAATAATTAAAAACAACAAGGAGTAAAGTATGAATTGTCCGGTTTGCAAAGAAGTTAAGTTAATTATATCAGATAGAAATGGAATTGAAATCGATTATTGCCCTGATTGTCGTGGGGTTTGGTTAGATCGTGGAGAACTTGACAAAATAATTGATCGTGCTGAGGGACAAAAGCCACCTCAGAAGTTCAATGACCGAGATCAACGTTATTATGAATCTGATAAAGATTTCTCACACGATAGAAAATGGAAAAAACGAGGCGGTTTTTTAAGTGAATTGTTTGATTAATGACTTTTCAAACGTTTATTATAAAAATATAAACAGAAATAAATATTCTTTAACTTAATTTGTTTCGAGACCTCAACATTTTGCCTATTCTAATTTAAAAGTTGGGAAGGTTGCAGTATTAGAAAACAAGTTTTGCAATTATCAAAAACGTTTGAAATTTTTTAGTCCGACAAAATTTGGGCACAAACACGAAGGGAGATGAGTTCTTTGCAAAGCGTATGTGAAAAGCTATTTCCAATTAGTCTTGCCTCTTCAAAATGGATAGCCCTGAATTATAAGGGTGTTTCGGACAATGTAAAATCATTACCGAGTTTTTAGTTCAATTAAGAAACTTATCAGGAGCAAGCCAACTTTTTTTCACAACTGAAAGTGATAGAATCATTTTTTTTCTCTTTCAAGTACAACACATTAAAATGCTTCAAGACAGTGCGAAAGTTAATTCGCACTGTCGAAATTAAAAATGCTTTCATTTAATAAGTGCCTTCTGTTAATTTCTAATTGAATACCAAACTAACCATTTCCTCTCCTCTGTAATAAAAAAGTTATTATCAAATAAATCACTCGGCATGGGAGTTTTAAGAGTGCTTAACCATTGTATTAATTTTCAAAAACCAGGATTAAGAAATTTTATACAAATCTTAATAAATAATTTTTCATCCATACAACCTTTTACACTTATTTTAGTCTAACCAATTAAAAATGGAGTTAGCGAATTGGAAGATTTAACTTCACTAAGTGATAACGATTTAATACTTGCATCCCGAAACGGGAATGATTCTGCTTTTACAGCATTAGTATATAGACACGATAGAGATGTTTTGACATTAATCTCTCACTACTGTAAAGCATCGGACGACGCAAAGGACATTTATCAGGAAGTATTTCTTAGAGTTTACAGAGGATTAAAACGTTTTGAGTTTCGGAGTGAATTTTCGACATGGCTTTATAGAATAACCACAAACGTTTGTCTGACTCATCAAGCTCGTTATAAGAAATACCAAAAAGTAAGTATTTCTCCTGATGAAGATGAGGAATCGCCCCGATTGAATTTGCGATCATCCGAAGAGAATGAACCGGATAAGCAAATAATTGAAGCTGAAAGAAAAGGGCAGATAAATAGAGCTGTTGATAGCTTAGCCCCAAAACAAAAAATGGCTTTTATGTTAAAAAATCTGCATGATTATAAGATCAAGGAGATTGCTAAAATGATGGAATGCAGTGAAGGGACAATTAAAAAATATCTTTTCATCGCTAATGAAAAACTTAGAATGAAATTAAAAACAATTTAAATCAACGAGATGAAAAATGGAACATAATAAATATAAAGAGATGTTGATTCTTTACAGTTACAATGAGCTGGAGCAAGAAGAACGAATAGAAATAGAGCGTCATATTCTTGATTGCGCTTCATGTAAAAATGAACTGAAAGAATTACTAAAAATACATCAAGTAATTAAGAACAACTTTACTGAAGATGTTGATGAAGACACACTTTATGAATCAAGACAGGAACTGCTTGCCGGGATAAGACTACTTAATCGAAAGAAAATGAACCCGCAAAAAATTTGGGAGTTCCTAACTACACCATCAACAGAAAGCTTAAGGTTTTCATATTCAATTGCGGCTACTGTTCTGATTTTTGTTACTGCTTATTTCCTTTTATTTAATTCTGTTGACGTAAAGACTACTTCTAACGAAGACTTTTCAATGGGTGAACCTAATGTTTCAAATTTGCAAATTCTTAATAAAGATGTTGAGAATGGCGAGGTTGAAATATCCTTCGAGCAAACTGTTCCGGTTAAATTGAAGGGGAATATCAATGATATTGAAATTCAAAAGGTATTAGCAAAATCGTTGCTTGATAGTGAAAACCCGGGGATCAGATTACAGACTGTAAGTGCAATTTATTCAGAAAAACGTGAGAGCACTACGGAAGTCTTAAAAAATGCTCTTCTGAACGCAATGATGTACGATAATAATCCAGGAGTTAGAAAGGTGGCAATGAATGCATTATGTCTTATCCCATTTGATACTGAAGTTAGGGATGCAATGATTTATGTTCTTCAAAATGATAAAAATTCAGGATTAAGAATTCAAGCTATCAATTGTCTGAGTGAAAAGGAAAACCTCAAACAGCTCTCAGATCAGAATACAATTAATGCTTTAAAAGAGAGAATGAATGAAGATGAAAACAGTTATATAAAAATTCAAGCAAAAACAATTTTAACAAAAATCTCATCATAAGGAGAAACAGTATGAGAACAAAATATATGTTCGGTTTAACATTAACAGTCCTTTTATTAGTCGGACTTACAACAATTGGAAGAGCGCAAGAGAGAACAACAAAATCATTTGATGTAAGGAAAGGTGAAAACCTATCACTTAAGGTGAGGGGAGATGTTAAGGTAGAATCCTGGAGTAAAGATGAAGTTTACCTTGAAGTCTCAGGAGTACGTAAATCTAATATTGAAGATTTGAAAATTAACCAGGAAGGGAATACGGTTTTTATAAATTTTAAAAGTAATGATGATGCAACATTTTTAATCAAAACACCGGAGCAATTCAATTTGGATATTAAGACAAGCGGAGGAGATATCTACTGTCTCGGTAAATATTTCGGAAGTGTAAATGGCTCAACTGCGGGTGGTGATATTAAAGTTGAAAAAGTTTCTGGTAATGTGGTATTAACTACTGCCGGTGGAGATATTACTACCGGTGATATTGAGGGCAATCTCAAAGCCACTACCTCGGGAGGCGATATTAAAGCAGGAAATATTTCAGGTGAAGGAAAAATTTCAACTTCAGGCGGAGATATTACTGTTGCCGGTTCAAACAAATCTCTTTCATTGGCAACCTCGGGGGGCGACATAAAAGTTGGGAATATCAACGGTGATTTCTCAGCAGCAACTTCCGGTGGTGATATCATTGTTGGGATTGTTAATGGTGTGGTAAAACTTAACACATCAGGTGGAGATATAAAATTAGCAGGAGCTAAGGGTAATACAAAAGCAAATTCTTCCGGTGGAGATTTGAGGTTAGAAAATCTTTACGGATCTGTGAGGGCTAATACTTCGGGTGGGGAAGTTTATGTAGAGTTAAATCCCGATGGAAGTGAAGAGAGCAAAATAGCGACTGCTGCCGGAAATATAACCTTACTTATTCCTGAAAATGCTAAGGCAACTATCGAAGCAGTAATTTATTTGCCATCAAAAAGTGATTTTGATGATGGTTATGAAATCGTGTCTGACTACAAAATTGACAATTACACTACAGATGAAGATCGAAAAGAAATAAGAGCAACAATCAACTTGAACGGCGGAGGAAAACTGATTAGACTCAATAACGTTAAGTCACAAATAGCTATTAGGAAGTGGAATAAATAATAAATAACTTAGATATTAAACCCCGTCGAATGAACGGGGTTTTTATTTTTAATGAATGCATATCTAATTAAAAGGGATTCAGACGTTATTCTTCAGAAAAATTACTGCGAAGATGTTGTCGGTAATGAGCAAATATTCCTGATTTTGAAACAAAACCAATGTAGATTCCTTTTCTCAGAACAGGAAGATTCCACCTGCCGGTTACTTCAAATTTTTTCATAACAGACTCAAGAGATTCAAATTCTTCAACAATAGCTGCCGGTTGACTCATTAATTCAACGGCAAGAATTTCAGAGTAAGCCTCTAACTCGAATAACATTTTTCGTATTTCATCAAGCACAATTATTCCAAGAAGTTTATTGGAAGTATCAACTACCGGAAAGATACTTCGCTTTGAATTTGCAATTATTGTAGTGAGATCACTAAGTTTCGCAGTCATTGGGACGAGTGCATAATCTTTCTCGATAAGTTCTGAAAGTTGAAGAAGTGACAAAATATTTTTATCCTTATTTTCTGTAAGAAGTTGTCCCTTCTTTGCAAGTTCACGTTTATCAAGCGAATAAGGTTCAAAATGCCTTACAAGAATAAAAGTGATTGAAGAGACTAACAACAACGGTATCATCAACTCGTAACCGCCTGTAATTTCAGCAATAAGAAAAACAGCAGTCAGTGGAGTATGCATAACACCGCAAAGAATTCCGGCCATTCCAACAATTGTAAAGTTACCGACTGGGATAGTTAAATCGAATCCTTGATTAAAGAATTTTGCAAAGGAATAACCGGTAAATGCTCCAACAAAAAGAGAAGGAGCAAAATTTCCGCCATTACCTCCGCTCCCGATAGTAATTGATGCAGCTATAACTTTCAAAAGGCCTATAACAAAAATCAAAAATAGAAAAGACCATTCGTTCGTGAAAAACTGTGAGATTAAACTATTTTGAAATAGGAGATGAGGTGTATCGTTTGCTAAGTGTTTAATCCCTATATATCCTTCACTGAATAGAGGTGGAAAGAGCAAAATAAGTAAGCCCAATAATGCCCCACCTAATGCACCACGTAGGAAGCGGCGTTTTTCCAATGGTTTAAACATCCGTTCGATTTTACTGAATGAACGAATATAGTAAATTGATACAATTCCGGTTAGTATTCCAAGCCCGATATAGAATGGTACATTATTATAATCAAACGGTTGACGGAGACTAAAATACAAGAGAATATTTTCATTCAAAATCATTTTGGAAAGCAATGCACCTGTTGTTGAGGCAATAATCAGTGGAATAAATGATGATAATGACATATCTATTAAAAGTACTTCTACAGCAAACATCACTCCGGCAATAGGTGCATTAAAAACTGCGGCGATGCCTGCTGCTGCACCACTTGCTAACAATATTGTACGGTCACGATAAGAAAAATTAAATACCCTACCAAAGTTAGAACCAATTGCGGAACCTGTAACTACAATAGGGGCTTCCAACCCTGCTGAACCACCGAATCCAATTGTTAATGCGCTGGTGACTAGGTGCGAGTAAGTCATGTGTTTATCTACATTACTCGCTTTTTTTGCAATCGTATAAAGGATATGAGCTGAACCTTTTCCGAAACGATTTTTCAGGATGAATCTAATAAAAGCTATTGTGAGTAAGATGCCGACAAGAGGGAATAATAAGTAGATGTAATCCAATACTATTTTTGGTGGAGCATGGGTAAGAAAATCGTGTATATAATAGACCGTCCCTTTTAATGCAATAGCAGCGATTCCAGCTACAAAACCAACTACTGAACTTGCGATAAGCAAAGCTTGATTAGAACTTATTCTAGATCTGAAAGAAGCTAAGTAAGAATATAAACTCACAATTATTTTCAAGTTGATTGTTGTTGAATATCATTATCCAAAAATAAGAATTTCTTTTGAATATTGACTGCTTTTAAAAGTTCTCATTTATCGAAAACATGCTAAACCTCAACTTTAATTTCAGCTAGAGATTAAAATAAACCGACAACGATGGAATGTTTAAATATTCGGAAATTGTAACCGTAGAGACGAGGCATGCCTCGTCTTTACCAACTGAATATTCACTTTACCAAAATTACCCGAATCCGTTTGGCGAAGCCATCCCTTTGGGATAATCCAAGCACAACGATAAAATATGCTCTTCCTTCAGATTCTAAAGTTGTTTTGGAAGTCTATAATATTGTCGGACAAAAAGTAAAAACACTAATCAACAACGAAAATAAAGAAGCCGGATATCATCAAGTAAACTTTAATGGAACAAGTTTATCAAGTGGAATATATCTCTACAAATTAACAACAGACAATTTTACATCAATAAAGAAGTTTGTGTTGATGAAGTAATTTTAGGGCAACTATCTGAGTTGCCTTACTTTACACAATAAAACAAGTAATAAACATGGCTGTCGAGAAATGGTTCTCGACAGCCAACGCAAGACTCAGTTTCAACTGCGTCTTTTTATTTCACCCGCACTAAAAAAAATCCTTAACCCCAACGGAGTTATATGGTCATAGCTAATCTCCATCAATAAAAAAAAACATCTTGCTATTAATTAGTCGTTACAATAGTTTTCAATCATAGAATTCATTTTAAAGTTGACTCTCGTTCGTCAATACAGCATATCTAAAGCAGACCCTCGTCAGTCTATCGTATCTTAAAGGCAGATGACTTGCTAAATAAATGGAATACCCCAAAGCAAAACAAAAAAGGAACCGGAGTTATGCATTCCGAAAGGTTTCGGAATCCACATAAACACAGGCACACGGATATTAAGTACATCAACTTTAACGGCACATTCTTATTCTTAATTTCAGTTCTTGACGGCTATTCTCGATATGTATTGCATCATGAAATCAGAAAGTATATGACTGAACATGAAGTCCAACTTACGCTTCAGCGAGCTAAAGAAAAATACCCGGAAGCCAAAGAAAATCTTATTACGGATAAAGGCTCTTAATTTATTGCTAAAGAGTTTAAGTCCTCTGTTAAACACTGGAGCTTATTCATATTAGAACATCGGTTGCATATTCACAAAGTAACGGCAAAATTGCGATGATATTTTTAAAGTATGAAGGGATGGAATAATTTTGTGGGGCATTGGGTTTAATTGTTTTAACAATTTAATAAAGGAGTATGACTCATGAAAAATCTATTACTGGTTCTTACTTTGGTGTTTGTATTCGCTATAAATCTGCATAGTGAAATTAGATACGTCAAGTACGATGTCAGCGGTGGTCTCAACAATGGCACAACTTGGTCAAATGCCTACACTTCATTCCAATCAGCACTAACTGTCGCAATATCCGGCGATCAAATCTGGGTGGCGAAAGGGACGTACAAACCCTCAAGCCCTTACGATCTAATTGTGGACGGCGATCGTGATTTTCATTTCCGTATGAAAAACGGTGTTGAAATTTACGGTGGCTTTGCCGGAACTGAGAATGCAGTAAGCGAAAGAATAAACTTCGGCGCCGGACAAACCAACGAAACCATTTTAAGCGGTGATATTGGAACTGAAGGCGATAATACCGACAACTGTTACCACGTGTTTTATCATCCTGATGGTTTGGTTTTAACTAATTCTGCTGTGTTAGACGGCTTTACAATTAAAGGCGGAAAAGCATATAATAACGGCCCCCATTTGTACGGCGGTGGGATGCATAATTATTATTCTTCTCCAACAATTACCAATTGCACTTTCACATCGAATTCAGCTTATATGTATGGTGGCGGGATGTATAATTCTTCTTCTTCTCCAAACCTCACCAATTGTACATTCTCATCGTATTCAGATGGTTACGGTGGCGGGATATATAATGAATCTTCTTCCCCATCTCTCACCAATTGCACCTTCACATTGAATTCGGTTTCTTACGGCGGTGGGATGTATAATTCCTCATCTTCATCCCCCGGCATCACCAGTTGTACATTCACATCTAATTCGGTTTCTCATTACGGCGGCGGGATTGCTAATGCTACTTCTTCCCCAATCCTCACCAATTGCACCTTCACATCGAATTCGGCTGCTTCTGGCGGCGGGATGTATAATTCCTCATCTTCATCCCCCAGCATCACCAATTGCACCTTCACATCGAATCCGGCTAATTACGGCGGTGGGATGTTTAATTCCTCATCTTCATCCCCCGGCATCACCAGTTGTACCTTCACATTTAATTCTGCTTCTGATGGCGGTGGCGGAATGTTTAATTATTCTTCAGCTTCTCCATCTCTCACCAATTGCACCTTCTCATCGAATTCGGCTAATTACGGCGGCGGGATGTATAATGAATCTTCTTCCACAGCCCTCACCAATTGTATTCTTTGGGGGAATGAGGCTACAAATCAGGGTGATGAATTTTACATTTATGATAACGCCTACACAACCACGCTGAGTTACTCCTGCTATGCAAATGCGACAGGGGATGTTTATATTGCCAGCGGTACATTTACTGCCACGAATAATAATATCACCTCCGATCCTATGTTTGTTGGTTCTTCGATAAACCCGGCGCACCCGTATTCTATTCAGGGAACCTCACCTTGTGCCGATGCAGGGAACGATTCGGACAATTTGCAAGCTTATGATATTCGTGGAGCAGGATATTCCAGAAAATTAAACAAAACTACGGGTGGGGTTGGCACGATTGATATGGGAGCGTATGAGTACAAGCTAAATGTTGATGTTCTTCCGGTTGAACTCACTTCTTTTACTGCAAGTGCAAACGGTGCAACTGTAATGTTACATTGGCTAACAGCAACAGAAGTTAACAACTTTGGTTTCGAAATCGAACGTTTAATTAAAAATGAAAAATTAGAAATTAAAAATTGGGAAACAATTGGTTTTATAGAAGGTAACGGCAACAGCAATTCACCAAAAGAATATTCTTTTACTGATGAAACTATAATGGCAGGAAAATACTCATATCGTCTAAAGCAAATCGACAACGATGGAAAGTTTGCATATAGCGATGTTGTTGATGTTGATATTGAAAACTTACCGACTAATTATACTTTATACCAAAACTACCCAAATCCTTTCAATCCAAGCACAACAATAAAATTCGGCTTACCAAAAGATGGAATGGTAACATTGGAAGTATATAACCTAATCGGTGAAAAAGTTACAACGCTTGTTAACAAAGAAATGTCAGCAGGTTACCACACAATAGATTTTAACGGAAGTAATTTATCAAGTGGTATATATCTTTATAAAATAACCTCTGAAGAATTCACATCAACAAAGAAGTTTGTGTTGATGAAGTAATTGTAGGGCAACTCGCCGAGATGCCTTGCTTTTCTGATTATGGTTAACTCTTTAATTACCAAAACTATCGAGAAATGATTCTCGACAGCTAACGAAAGACGCAGTTTCAATTGTGTCTTTTTATTTCACACGCACTAAAAAAATCCTTAACTCCAACGGGGTGACATGATTATAAGCAAGCAGAAAAAAACACCACAAAACCCCGAAGGGGTGACATAAACATCATCGTTCGCAAACCGAAATTCCATTATACCACCCCTT
>JAGUXE010000349.1 GCA_020061995.1 Ignavibacteriales bacterium
AGATCAACAATTTTTCTAGATGTTTGTGATTTTCCGCTACCTGTCCTTACAGCAATAATTGCAATTACAGGTTTACTACTTTTAACCTGTGTCTCGGCAGCACCGAGTAATCTGAAAGATACACCTGCAGCATTAACTATAGATGCTTTTGACATTACATAATTATAAGGGACATCGCTGTAAGCAAAAATAACTTGTTGTATGTCTAACTTTTTTATTAAGTCAGGTAATTCTGATTCTTGATAAATCGGAATACCTATAGGATATAATTTACCCGCTAATTCCGGTGGGTAAAGTCTTCCATCGATATTTGGAATTTGAGTTGCAGTAAATGCAAGAACGTTGTAATCTTCATTATCTCTGAAGAAAACATTGAAATTGTGGAAGTCGCGTCCAGCGGCTCCCATAATGAGCGTATTAATTCGACTCATAAAAGATCCCCATATTGTTATTATTATTCGACCGTAACGCTTTTAGCCAAATTTCTTGGCTGATCTACATTCAGTCCTTTTTTCATAGCTATATGATAAGCTAAAAGTTGAAGCGGAACAACGGTAAGCATAGGCATAAGCATTCTTATCGTATCCGGTATTTTAATTGTAAAATCTACAAGTTTATCTATTTCTGTATCATGTTCACTTGCAATTGCGATTATTCTCCCTTTACGGGCTTTAATTTCTTCTATATTACTCACAATTTTATCGTAAGTTGAATCTTTTGGAGCAATAAAAACAACCGGCATGTTTTCATCGACTAAAGCGATAGGTCCATGTTTCATTTCGGCTGCAGGATACCCTTCGGCATGTATGTAAGATATTTCTTTTAATTTTAATGCTCCCTCTAAAGCCACGGGGAAATTATATCCACGACCCAGATATAAAAAGTTCTTTGAATCTTTAAACTCCTCAGCAATTGCTTCAATTTTATCATTTAGAGTTAAGATCTGTTGAATCTTTTCGGGTATTTGGATGAATTCATTATATAAACTTTTACCATCAGCAAGACTCATATCACGTTTTCGTGCGAGAAGAACTGTTATTAGGGCTAGCACTGTTAATTGTCCGGTAAATGCTTTTGTTGAAGCAACTCCGATTTCCGGACCGGCGTGGATATAAACACCACCATCACTTTCTCTTGCTATTGAACTTCCAACCACATTACAAATTCCAAGACAAAGTGCCCCTTTACGTTTAGCTTCTTTCATTGCAGCTAGAGTATCAGCAGTTTCACCGCTTTGAGAGATGAAGAAGATAGTATCTCCTTCATTGATTATCGGATTTCTATATCGTAATTCGGAAGCATATTCTACCTCAGTAGGGATTCTTAAAAATTGTTCAAACATATATTCACCAACTAATCCGGCATGCCATGATGTTCCGCAAGCAGTGATTATAATTCTTTTAGAATGGCTTAATCTTTCAAGAACAGATTCTAATCCACCGAGTTTTGCATTCCCTTCCTCAAATATCAACCTTCCCCTCATGGAGTTTCTAACAGATTCAGGTTGTTCCATAATTTCTTTTAGCATGAAAGTCTGATAGCCGCCTCTATCAATTTCGTCGAGGCTCATAGTCAATTCGATAATTTCTTTTTGAATATCTTCATCTTCAATTGTTTTAGCAAAAAATCTATCGGCAAATATTTCTGCTATTTCACCATCTTCAAGATAAACCACATGTTTTGTATGAGCTATCAGTGCATTCACATCAGAAGCTACATAATGCCCATTCTCACTTACTCCGATTACTAAAGGAGAACCTTTTTTTGCACAAACAATTTTATCGGATTCTTTGGTATATATCACAGCAATCCCGTAGGTTCCCTCAACTTCATTGAGAGCAAACCTTACCGCACGGAATAAATCATGCCCCTTTTTTAGAAAACTATCTATCAAGTGAACCAGGACTTCAGAATCGGTATCACTGTTAAATTTAATCCCAGATTTGAGAAGCATAGTCTTAAGGACTTGGTAATTTTCGATTATTCCGTTATGAATGAGCATTAAGGATTGGTCAGCGTTGCAGTGGGGGTGGGCGTTTAATTCATTGGGGATTCCATGGGTTGCCCATCTTGTGTGCCCTATTCCTATAGGAGCATTAAGTGCCGCCTGGTCGACACTTTTCTCAAGAAATGAAACTTTACCTTTATTTTTTAGAATTGTAGATTTGCCATCATTAATTACGGCTATACCGGCAGAATCATATCCACGATATTCCAATCTTTTCAGACCTTCGATAATAATCGGGACACAATTTTTATCACCGATATACCCTACAATTCCGCACATAAATGCCTCATTTTATAATTGCTCAATACAAATTTACGGATAAAACTCTTACCAGAAAATTAAAAAGAGATATTTCGAGATTAATTCTCTAAACTAATAAATTTATTTAATTTTCGCCAATTTCAATACTTCTGTTTTTGTTTTTTCAGGGTATTTGGCTATCAATTTTACTAAATAAGTACCATTTGAAATTGCATCGCCATCCTGGTCTTTTCCGTCCCAATAAATTGAGTTAAATCCAATCCGATATTCAGTTTGAGGCACTTTGATTTCTTTTATTAATCTACCTGCAATTGTATAAACTCTAAATCGAATCTCTTCGGGAGTTACAGAACCACGCAGTTCGAAAGTAAAATTTGTGTTATCCTTAAATGGATTTGGATAGTTGTACATTTGTGCAATATCGTCTTCATCATAAACAAAAAATACAGTTCTATGGAATGTAGTATCAAAGAAATTTCCCGATGCATCTTTTGCTAAAACATCAATGATGTGCCTACCTTGCTTTAGTGTTGGGGTCCATTCAACCACAGCCTCTGAATTTGGAAAAGAAGTATATGAATACTTTAAATCAGGGTTATTGAAGGTTAGCGGCACATTATTATGTATAATTGTGAAATAAGTTGTATCCAAAGGTAAGGGACTGTTATCTTTAACCGATATTTTGATTGTTGGAGTTTTTGAAACCAGATCACCATTAATGATTTCTTTCCCATCTACCAGTATATAGAAATTCGGATTAACTGAATCACGCGCAACAAAAAAGCTATTCGAAGCAAAATTGTTAAATGTAAATAATTCATTCCCCGGAAAGTTTGCCACAGCTTTAACATTATGTTCAAAAATCAAATTTGAAGTTGGTATTATATAACTGAAAGTATTAAAACTATCCGGAGGAACCGTCATAGTTGCTGACGTAAATACTGAATCTGAACCATCCATATAAAAACGTATGACCGTACTATCTGCGGTCCCCTTACCAATATTATCAATACGAAGATTCATTCTTAAATCAAATCCTTGCATTAAAGAATCGGGTGAAAAGGAGATATTTTCTTTTATAATATTAATTTCGGGGGGCGAAGTATAATTTACATTGACACTATGCAATTCAATAGGAGTAGCAGTTGTAAATGATGAATCGACAAGATCAAATCTTAACCGCAGAAAATTATAGTTGTTAGCATTCAAATTAGTAATTGGGTATTGAGAAGGTATATCAACTCCAAGAGTGTCCCACAATCTTGTTAATTTATTCAATCCTTCCAATCGCACTGTATAATCTCCTTCTGTAGAATTATTGACCATATTATAATCAATATTTTGCCAACTGAATGCCGGTCCTATACTCTGTGTAGTTATACTACCTCTTGCATCAACATACTTACCGACAAATTTAGAGATTTTTGGAGCAATAGTGATTCCGGGTCGGAAATTAGTAGCATAAACTTGGTCATGCCGCCAATCATAAGTCCAAGCATAGAATCTAATATTTGCATAGAATCCAGTAGGTTCCCAGGCAAACCAATCTGCATCAAAATAGCCGTCAGCAATCCTAATTCTTCTTATAAATCCACTATAAAAGTTTTCGTAAGGATAGAAGTATCCATCGGCAACAAAGAAAGATGAAAAGCCTAAATAACTATTGAGGTTCTCATAATAATAGTCGTTAACTACAGTCCAATTATTTGCCGGGTCAAACACACGCAAACTATATTTGAGTTGACCTAATGAATCTTTTATAGCTAGATTATAAACATATTGGCTATCGGAAGTGAGGTAGCAATCACCATCAGCAACTCTACCGTCATCTTTTCTTATCAAACCGGCAGCAATCGTGATTGTATCAATATTGTTAACTGATGTGTTAAGATTTACTCTGATAAGTTTATGAGCATCGCCAAATGGAACGTATAAATAACCGTCCCCATGAACAAACATTTGAAAACTTATTCTATCATAAAAATTAGGAACCGTACCATAATATTCACCTTTAAAAGTTCCGTCATTTCCGGTACCGATTTTATATATAAAACTTTTCCCTGACGGGTTGTATAGATTCGCAAAAAACCAGTGATTCGCAACGTACAAATATTTCCCATCAGTCGTTAAACATGCAAGTCCAACACTATCTGTAAATGTATAATTGACATTTAGATCTTCCAACCACTTTGCTTCAGAAGGCTTTGGTGGATTAACATTTGTATTAAGAGTTAAAATTTTTCTATCGGGTAAGTAATTCACATTATCTTTAAGAAAGATATTCAACTGTTTTCCACCGACAAAATATCCTGGTTTAGTTTCATCAGTAATTGAAAATGTACGGGTCTGACTCCATCTCCCTAAGTTTTCACCGTCAAAAATTCTTGTTCTCCAATAGTATGCATCCTTATTTAAAACTCCACTAGTCCATTTTATTAAACTGCTTTCTGGGGTTAAGCTATTAGATCGAATCGGATTAGTGAAATTGATAGATGTATCAATTTCAATTTCGTAATTGAGCCCTTTATCTATATAGTATCCGATGTCACTAATAACAAATTGTACTTTATTATCTGATGTAGAATACCCATCAATTGGAGCAATAATACTTGGTTCACTTATATTGAAAACAGCCAAAGTAGCCGAGGCAGAATTGTCAGATAAATCATCCTCTTCAACACCTTCATCAAAATTAACTTTTGCGGTTAATTCATATAAACCACCAAGTGTAGGGAACCAGTAAAATTCAACGGAATCCTTTTGACCGAATACTAAAAGCTTCTTTGTCCCAACAATTCCTGAGGTATCTTGGGAAGAGAAAGAAAGTTGAACCGTAACAGAATCATTTGGACTAATTATTCCATAGTTAAAAATATTAATTTTAATAGAAACTGAATCATTAACTAAAGGATTTTGCGGGTTAATTTTAATATCATTTCCTGTTAAAACAAAGTCAACAGTAATAGGGAGAGCAAGTTTTAGCACCGGATCACCTAGATAGGACAGAAGTGCAATTTGATTTGCATAATAACCAAAAGGTGAAATAACTCTTGCTTTTGAATTAAGAATAGCTTTTCCGATTATGGTATTCTTTAGATTAAATACTTCATCAAAGAGAAGGTTATTTATATATTTTCCAATTTCCCAATGTGTAAGTCCTGAGCTACCAAAAAATCCGATAGCCCCTCTCCCGGGGACTTTTACAAATTGTTCACCAAAAACATCTTGATTATCAAAATGGGCTGTATAACATGTAACACTAAGAACTAAAGGAAGTTTTCCACCGTTTTGTAAGAGATAAATATCATCATTCAAGAAGGTCAAATCCCATTGCGAGCCCCCTCCATGTCCATAATAATTAGCTAATACTGCACCATCATTAAAAGCCTTTCGAATATCAACAGTGCTCCCTTGATATTGGAAATGGTTAGGTTTATTTGGATAACGCATGATCATTTTAGAACTTAAACCATTATTATCAAGAAAACTTGTCTTTAATAGTTCAATTGCATCATTAAATCCGAACCTCAATTCATCTTCTGCATCAAGACCTGATGACATTAATAAAACCGTTTCACGCCATTTTTTAAGATTGTCGCTCGGATATTGTTCCAATTTATCAAGAATAATATTTCCCTGTTGAACTGTTTCAATTGAAATTCTACCAATTGCGATATCCGGGACAATATCATTACCCGCAACTGTTACAAAGGCATTATCACTTGGTGCCTGTCCATAAGTATATGAATGGTACGGTATTGACGGGATGAAATTCTCACGACTACCGGTTAATAATTTTCTGTAATCATGACTCATATCACCCACAAGGACAACATATGACAATGCCGGTGATCGCCAATTTTCAAAAACATATTTAATGAATTTTTGAATAGCGTATGGATCCATCAATCCGTTGGCAAACTCATCATATATTTCATTAACATCAACGATTTTGATCCTCGGATTTACAATACTTGTATCCGGGAAGTTTTGCTCTCGAATATTTGCTAACCTCTCAGCAACAACATTAAATCTTGGATGAGTAATGATTAAGTAATCGACTGAATTTGTAAGCGATTTTAAATTCGATGGTTTATCATATCGAATTGAATCAACAGTTTTAAAATAATCTGGAACTACGCAAAAATATTCATATGCTCTATCAACACTATCTAAAAACAATACCTGTTTGTCTTTATCTTTAAGAATCAGTAACTCATCAATAATTGTCGCTTTTTCAGGGATATAAACAAGCATTGTGTCAGCTAGCCATTCCCATAACCAAAATCGTGTAAGTCCATATGAAACTCCGGTATTCTTAAAATCCAGATAATTTCCCCCTACGAGGTTACTGGACTTATAGGTAAATTCGAACCAATTAACTTTTACAACGTCACTTTTACTAGGATGACAGATGTTGCCATCAGCTTCAATTCTAATATAATTTCCGTCAGAATAAATTTGGACACTATCATCCCCTACATAAAAATATTTCTCAAATGTAAATGTTTCTTGTTTATTCCACTTGGCATTACCGATAAGTTTATCATTGACATAAATCTTAACATCATGAGCGTAGTTACAACTAAAATCAGTCATACCATGCATATTTACGCGAAGTAAAACATTGGGGTCATAAAATCCAGGAATAGCCACATAACTTTTAAATGGTTCGAACTGCATTCTAAAAGGAGCAACAACATTCCCGCTTTGCCCACTTATTGTACCCCAGTACCAATAATCTCTCATATCATTGATAGCATATCCTAAAGGTTCAAATAGTGAATCGACTTCATACAAATCGCTTCTCAAATTATATTGGACAGAATATTGATAATTAGTTGGATAACCATTTTTATATTTATATTGAATAGATTTTGAAGTATCTCCTTCAATTGAAAACCAATAGACATTTGAAAGGTTATAAATATTAGAGTTGTTGTGGACCGTTTTTATTACTGGATACCCGATGAAATGTATAAAATCACCTGAATTAAAAACTGAATCGCTATTAATGTCATGAACTTCTATCGGAATTCTATTTCCATTATTATATAATTCTAAATTTTTGGGATCGAGACTTTGTGGGAATTGTACACCGTTATTAATTAATTCACTATATGTAAGTCTGTATAATCCTTTATCTTTTAAATAGAGTTTGAACCAACTTTTATTTGGATCATACCATGATGAATCTTGAAATGATGAGAGAACCAGATTAGATTTCCCCGTCCATAATTTTGCTTGATTAAAATTTATGACTGATGTTTTCAAAAACTCATTGGTAAACGAATCATCAACAAAGTCAATATTTTGTTGTCCGGAATTATTATAGGTAACTTTAACAATTATTTTGGAATTAAATATTAAATCGCGTGTAACTGGATTATACTGATAAGGAGCTACCTGGATAGGTTGAATATTAGCAAATCGCATTTGATAAGTCTCGGGAAGAGTAACACTTAATTTTGGAAAGTTAATTGCTTTGGAATAAATTGATTTATCAACAGCATCAAGATCAAACTGACCGAAATAGGAACTGTTTTCAGGGAATGGAAGAATATTATACTTACCTATCATTTTCTGATTCTGTTCAATTATCTCCACTTTATTTTTAGCATTGAATGGCACACCTAATGCAATTGCATAGTCAGGTAACCAAGGTTCCCCCGGCGTACGATACGATAATTCTGCCCCTGTAACATAAGAGAATTTATTCCCGTCAAAGAGTGTATCTTTGATTTGGTATTTCCCTGAGAAGTTAAATTCTATTTTTATGAATTGATTGTTTGATTCGATAATTTTATGAGATTGGGCGTGAGAATCTTTGATGAGAATTGTTAGCAGCAACAGACTGACAAGAAAAGCGGTAAATTTCATATACTCCCTTATTTATTATCTTTTAATCCAAACATATTTACATGAGTCTCGCCAATCAAGGGAAAAAATATTCAACAATCATTATCAATAAAAATTAATAAAAATTCATGTTTAACATTAAAGTATTTGTTGCTGTCTTATTCCCTTGAATTGTAATGGAATTATACTGATGAATAATTTGGAATGTTAGATTATTTGAAAAAAGATAGGTGACAGTACTAATAATGCGTAATTGTTTTTCGAGTATCCCATCTAATAAGAAACTGTAATATGGGGTTATTAAAGTTTTACTTTCAAAAACATTTCCCCCAACATTTAGAATTATATTTCCATTCTCATCGTAAACATTATTTCCATGTTTTATTAGGTCAGTTCTTATGTTTGCATTAACTCTAGAAGTTATGTCATAATCAAGAGCAACGGTTATTGCCGTACTATTTGGTGGGATTCCTAAACCAATTTGATATCCATTGTTCGTATAGGACAATGCTCGCTCAAGTCCGTAGTGTGAAAAAGCGTATGGACGTACTATTGTATATTCTACTTCCAAAAGAGAATTTTTGAGCATAAATGGATATGCCAACCGTAATCCAGATTGATATACTGCACTGTTTCCTGATGTTGACCAATCGCCTTTAGACAAATGTTTGAAATTAATATCATCGAACATTATTGTACCATGGAATACAATCCCGTTCAAAATTCTCCAGTTCATATCAAAAGTCCAGTAAGAATTATCCAAATCATTCAGCGATCGTTGTGCTGATTCCCACAGGATAAAAGGATTTAAATAAGCAGCCTCGAATGGTCTATTTGAATATATCATTGTTTGGGAAGCTCCAAAAGAAAGATTCTCGTTAGGTGTATAACCCAGTCGGGCAAATGCAACAAATTTTGGATTCTTAAAAGTACTGGCGACCATAGTTTGTGGATTATAAGTAGTATCCGGAATTTCAACCAACCATCCATGCAAAAACCGATAATTGAAATCACCATATTTAAGAGAGAAGGTTACAAAATCAAAGGGTTGTGCTGAGGAATCGAAACCAATACGATTTAGATTGCTATTCCCCCACATTAATCTTTCCCTACCAAATTTAAAAGAAAAAAAATCTTTATCGATACTTAGATAACCTTCAGTTGCATCAAAATTCTCTAATCCTGTAACTCTATGTGTAAAGCTATGTTTTACTCTTTCATCCATTCTTGCAAGTTTTCTATCCCCGGATTGAATGCCATTCCATGCACTTAAGTAGAGAGTTAACCAATCACTATAAAATATGGAAAGATAACCTCCAAAAGTAGTAAGTGCAGTATTCCGTCGGCTTGAGTCACCAGTTTGTGTTGCAAATTTGAGTGAGAATATCGGATTAGCTTTTATCTGAAGTATTGAATCTTTGTAATAAAAAGCGTAACTGTTTTTATCACCTGATAAATAATCGCCAAAAATATCTGTCTGAAATCCCTTAATTGAATAATTACCATTAATTACAGTGTCATTAAAATGTGTTTTAAATAAGTCTGATTTTCCTCGATCAGAATAGTTTTGAAATTTTGATGACTCGTTAATTTTGGAAAGTAGTGCATCTCTGCTCAATGGTCTATAAAATAGTGAGGAGATTGGTAAAGCACCTTCTGTCTCTTTTTTTAATAAATAATTGTAGACTGAATTATAAGAGTTGACACTCTCAAATTGTGCATACGAAACATGAGCTAATAGAAAAGTTAGAATAATTATTAAATATCTTGTAGTCATTCTTAAGAATTTCTGAAGTTGTTAAATTATGTTATAATAGAGATTAATATAAACAAAATTAAGATTTAGATTTTCTAAGTGTTCGCTGAACTTTATGGAGAAACGATAAAATGATTGGACTTAATTTATAAACTAATAAAAATAATTTACCTTCCAGTCCGTACAACAATGATTCCTTACCACTTTCATAACCATTTTTAACTTCTTTTGCAAACTGATTTAATTTTTCAGATTCCGGATTCAAATCGTAACTAAATACCTTTCCAACATAAACAATCAAAAACTTAGTCTTATTTTTTTTATTCAACTCTCTAAGATATGTAGAGTAAATATTTTTTAGAGAGCTGTAAACCACCCGATCTTTAACATCAATTAAACTCAATACTGTGGAAATAAAAATTATATCTAATTTATTTGATCTTTCGATAATTTTTTCAACGATTTTTATAGGAATGAGAACATCTATATTCCAATAAGTATTAAAAGAGTTTGAGTTTATTTCTAATAGATTAT
>JAGUXE010000293.1 GCA_020061995.1 Ignavibacteriales bacterium
CAGGCGTAGTCATCTATGCTGGGCACTTTGTGGTGTTTGCAGTGGTGGTTTTTGCTTCGGCCTCGCCTGTGGGCAGGCTCGGCCTCGCAAAACCCGCTGGGGCGGGCTAAAAGAAAACGCGGGGCGGGTGTTCTCTTGGAGGCACAGCGCTATCTCATTTGTATTTAAGAAATCACTTCTTATTCTTAGCGTAGTCCCCTATTCTTTAGCTTTACGTCACCCCCCAGACACACTTGAGAACCAATTGAAAGGCGCTGGTCGGGTGCGGGCGACCAGCGCCTTAATCGTTCAGAAAAGGCAAAGATTTTACTTGACAACTGTATAAATATACAGTATATTACATTTAAGGTAAAGTCAGGTTAAATATGTCAAATCTTACCAAAAGACAAAAGCAAATACTAGATTTTATTATTAAAAACACAGACACTTATGGATTCCCGCCCTCTATTTCTGAAATCCAAGAGAAATTTTCTTTTAAATCTCCTAATGCTGTTCAGGACCATCTAGCTGCGCTTGAAAGAAAAAGATATATATCCCGCCATCCCCATAAATCTAGAGGCATTGAAATTTTAATCCATAAGAATAACAAACAAGAAAATAGCAATATCAATAGTACAGAAGTTCCCATTGTTGGTAGGGTTACTGCTGGCTCTCCTATTTTGGCACAGGAAAACTTAGAGGGAACGCTCGCCGTTGATAAAAGTATAATAAGAAATTCTAATAATGTATTTGCTTTAAGAGTCCAAGGTGATAGTATGATTAACGCAGGCATATTAGATGGAGATTTTGTATTAGTTCACCAACAGCCAATGGCTAATCAAGGAGAAATAGTTGTCGCGCTTATTGAAAATGAAGCTACACTAAAAAGATTCTATAAAGAAAAAAATAGAATAAAATTACAGCCTGAAAATGAAAATATGTCCCCTATAGTTGTTGATCCGAAAGATAAAAATATTAGTATTGTAGGTAAAGTAGAGGGCGTTATAAGGAAGGTTTGATATGCGCTACTATGGTTGCAAAAACAGGCTCTTAGATTTTTTAGAAATGGGGGTGGCTAAAACCGGAATTAATCACGGATCTAGTTTTTGTGATTTATTCAGCGGTACCACCACAGTAGCAAGATATTTTAAAGAAAAGGGCTACACTGTTATCGCAAATGATATTCTAGAGTTTTCTTATGCCCTAGCTAGAGCATATATTGAGAATAATGAGTACCCTTTATTTAAAGGTCTCAAAGGAAAAATCGAAGGTATTAATGGGAGTGTAGAGAATATTTCAAAGGTAATAAAATATCTAAATAATATTTCACTGATCGAAGGGTTTATCTATAAAAATTATTGTCCGGCTGGCACTAAAAATTCACAATATCAACGACAATACTTTTCTGATGAAAATGGTAAAAAAATAGATGCAATACGCTCAAAGATTGAAGAATGGAAAGAGAAAGGACTGATAACAGAGGATGAATTTTATATTCTTCTCGCCTCATTATTAGAAGCCATGCCATTTGTGGCTAATATTTCTGGAAATTATGCTGCATTTCTTAAATCTTGGGATCCCCGAGCATTAAAACCTTTAAGATTAAATGTTCCAGAAATACCACCTAGCAATAGAAAAAATAAAGCCTTTAAATCCGATGCTAACCAACTAATAAGAAAAATTTCTTGCGACATTCTTTATATGGACCCGCCTTATAATGAGAGACAATATGCCGCAAATTATTTTCTACTTGAGCTGATAGCGGAGGGTTGGTTTAATGGACACAGACCAGAAATTTATGGAAAGACCGGAATGCGTCCATATGAAAGCCAAAAATCTGCTTATTGCAAAAAAGATCAAGTTAAAGATATCTTTGTCGATTTAATAAAAAATGCTGATACAAAGTTTATGCTTTTAAGTTATAATGATGAAGGATTATTAAAAGAGGAGGAGATACTAAATATTCTGTCAACAAGAGGCAATGTTAAAATTCTTAAAAAAAACCATCGTAGATATAGAAGTATAAATCAAGATGATACTGATAGACGTATAGTTACAGAGAAACTATATTTTGTTAAGGTAATTAAATGACAGAAAAATTAAACAAATTAAACGGGACAACTTGGCTTCAATATTCTTTTAGTATCTGGCGAGATATTCAAAAGAATCAAGAAGAATGGAAATTAAAGCATCCTGCCATGTTTCCTATAAAGCTTGCTGCGCGGTTAATTGAGATATACACAAACAAACCCAATCAAGTAGTCTTAGATCCATTCATGGGAAGCGGAAGCACTCTTATTGCTGCTCAAATAATGAAAATGAAAGGCATTGGTTTTGATATAAATAAAGAATATTGCAATATGGCAACATATAGATTAGATAATACTTACAAAGATATGTTTAATAATTCCGATTATAAAATATTTTGTGATTCTGCTTTAAATCTAAAAAAATACCTACAACCTGATTCTATAGATTTGTCCATTACTTCACCACCGTATTGGGATATTTTAAATCGTAAAAGAACCGCTGACAAAAAAGAAACTCAAAATTACAGTGACTCAAAGCTTGATTTTGGTAATATAGAAGATTATGAGGAATTTTTGGCATCAGTTCAAAAAGTTTTTAAGGAAGTTTATGATATCCTTAAACCAAAGCGTTATTGCATTGTTATTGTAATGGATATCAGAAAAAATTCTACTTTATATCAATTCCATTCGGATCTAACTAAGAAAATGCAAGATATTGGATTTATTTTAAATGATATTATCATTTGGGATCGACAAAAGGAATATAACAACATGCGCCCTCTTGGGTACCCTTATTCTTTTATAGTAAATAAGGTACATGAATATATTTTGATTTTTAAAAAATTGGAAATTAAGAAGGGGAAATAATAATGTCAATATTTTTAGATCCGGATATGGCTTATTTAGTTGGTTTAATAGTAGGACGAGGAATAATAAGAAGAATCGATGGCCATAAACAGTTAATTATAGATTTCCCTTTTAAAAACTTGATAGCTGAAGGTATTACAAAAATATTTAATACAAAAGATAAAATATTACTAAGTTTGGATGAAACGATAGACCGATTAGGAGAGTTAGTAGGTAGTGCACCGGGTAAGCAACCATCACAAAATTCAGTAAGTCTTATTTTTGAAACAACAAAAAATACTTTATTATGGCGTAACTTGGATAGAATTTTAAAAGGTAAGGGTAGCTTTAGAGAAATGACAATTCCTAAAGAGATATTTTCTGCTTCTGAGGAGATAAAGAAGGAGTTTTTAAGAGGTTTTGCTGATGTTAGCGGTGGTATTGGTAAAAGCGGAGCTTATGTAAATGGTAGGCATAGAGTATATTTAATTACTCTTTACGATAATTGGGACCTGCTAATAAAACTATGTTTGCTTTTGCAAAGTAAACCGTTATCTATACCTGTGCAAACAATTGATTGGGGACACCCTAATATAAGAAATGGAAACTTAAAAAGATATAATGCGGGAAGCAAAGAATTCTGGGCAAAAGAACATCAATTAAAAGTCTTTGCAGAATATTTTGAGTCGATAGGATTCCGGATTATACACAAAAATGAAATCCTAAAAGAACTGGCAGAATTTAATAGAAAAAATTGGCCGAATGCAAAATCTATATTATGTCAACCACCCAAGAAGAGGCTTAAAATGCATAGAAGACACCCTGAGGAGGATTCTACTAAGCTCCCATCTAAGTTAAGAAGTAAACATTTTGATACCTATTGGCAAGTATGTTTAGAATTAGGATGTAAGCAATTCAAAAAAGAAAAGAGTCTATTTAACAAAAATGTATAAATCTGAAAAAGAGCTATATCCGGAAGTAATTAAATGGCTTGAGAAATACCTTAAAGGAAAATATCCAAAAGCTGGGATAAAAGCTTACGATACCTCTCGCCAAGATTTATCTGATTTCCTTAGACGTCATAAACTTCATTTATTTTTCCCCGAGTTTGAAACCTATGTCATTAAGGTTGATATCACAGCATCTATAAAACATAAAGATAGATGTGATTTAGCTTTTGTAGAATGTAAATTGGGCCCAATTAATCTGAAAGATATATCGCAATTATTGGGGTATTCAAAAGTAGTTAAACCGAAATATTCGTTTATAATTTCTCCTGTCGGAATAAGTTCGCCAGTAAATACTTTAATAAAAATATATAAGCGTTATGATATTTTGGAATATAGTCAGGGACTCCGCCTTAAAATTGCCCAGTGGAATAAGGCGACACAAGAAATAGATATTTCTACCTTATTACCACCCGGCGAACATATTTAATTTTTGTGAGTAAAATATGAATAATAGACTTTTAGCACAATTAAAGCAAAGATTTACTTCAGAAGTTCTGTGGCATTTTGTGGGACGTAATAAATCAGAAGAAGAAAAGTACCAGATTTTAGTATCGATCCTTAAAAGTGGTCTTAAGTTAGGCAATAAAAACGTAGAGTTTAAGTTCTTTGATATAAAAACTAATAAAATGGTAACATTGTGGGGATACCCCGTAGTTTGTTTAGCGGATATACCATTAAAAGATTTACATATTCATGCTGAACGATATGGGAGATATGCAATTGGTTTTCATAAAGAGAGCGTAATAAATAATAATTTTCATCCTGTTTTATATGTCAATCAGTATTCATCCTTATTTCATAGATTCATAGAATTAAGAGATAATATCGGATCATATTTAGAGAGTACGGACAAAGAAGCTTCTGATAAATTTTAAGAGTTACTTTTACTTCTAGGATCAATAGCTAAATCCGGAGATCTTAAAACAAATCCAGTTAACGATATAAACTGGGATGAACTGCAAGTAAATAATTTTTATTATGAGCGTGAATGGCGTTCGGTCTACGAATGGAATTTTGATAAAAAGGATGTAGCAGCTATTATCATACCCGATGAGAAAATATCTGATTTTATAAAAGATAGAAAAAATACGTTTTAAAAATTGATGAAAGTATTCCTGTTCTGCCTTTTAGTATGATATATCGATTATGATATTAGACCAGTCATTATTAGATAAACTACCTTTAATTAAAAATTGGATAACTTCAACATTAGAAAAATATAGTTCAGAATCAAAGCCTCTATCAGAATTTAAATTTAATAGGCTTCCATTATATTACTCAGAAACAGTGCTTAGTTCTGCTAAGGTAGTTCCGGTGAATAGAGTTCCTATTCCACCGCTCACGGCACTGGGCCTCACACAATTTAAAAATTTTGAAGACGGCAATTATGTAGGAATTACGTTTAAAGATACTTATTTTTTAGTTCGTAATCAAATATTTAACGAATCGCTACATTTTCACGAGCTGGTTCATATGATCCAGTGGAAATATTTAGGAATTGATAAATTTCTCATAATTTATGGCATAGGTCTTTTACAAAACGGATATTCTAGTAGCCCATTAGAACTTATAGCTTATAAACATCAAAAATTATTTGAGCAGAAGATAAAGCCTTATGATGTTGAAAAGAATATTAAGGATGAAATTGATAATATAATTCCAGCTATTCTAGACAAAAATCTTTTCAGTAATTATATGGCATTATAAACCCTAGAGGAATATTTTATAAAAGTTTTTTTAAGCAAAATCTTCATTTTTCTTAAAGAATTAAGGCGCTGGTCGCCCGCACCCGACCAGCGCCTTTCAATTGGTTCTCAAGTGTGTCTGGGGGGTGACGTAAAGCTAAA
>JAGUXE010000107.1 GCA_020061995.1 Ignavibacteriales bacterium
AACTACCGGTAAGTGTTTTACTCGTTTTAATCCCTTTAAATCATCGAGCCAACCGACATCTATATTTAATACTTTCTTATATAAAAATAATATTGCCTGTAATGCTTGATTCTGAGTGGAAGAAGAGACAGATTGTTTGAGAGTCAAATAATTTAAATAATCCTGAATCTCGACTTTCCCCATCTCCTCCGGATGTTTTTTGTTGTGGAAAAGTATATATCTTTTTATCCACGAAACATATGCCTCTTCGGTTTTCTTGCTGTAATGATTTACACGAAGTTGCGTTTTTACCCGGTCGAGTAATTTCGGCTGTTTAATGATTTTTAATGAAGAAGGATTACTTTCTCTCAACATTTACAATTCCGCATCATGAAACTGAGTAATTTTTATTCTATTAAAAATTAATTGAAACTGTTTTGCAGAAGAGTCGTGAAATGAAATTTCTTGTAGAAGTGAATTACCCAAACAAATGAGTTTTTCTTTTGAATAACCTATTTTTAACGAAGAAAATACCGGCACAGAATATTTCCCCTTAATGTTAATTCAAACATAAATATTATTAAAAATAATTCAAAATAAACTATTCTCTGATCTTCAGCGAAAAACGCATTATTTAGAATGCAAATTATTATTGAATAACATAATTCTACTCCTATAAATCAAGATTTTGTAAGAAGTTCTATGAGTAGTTAATTGCAATGAATTAAATTTTTATCGTAGGGAACGGTCGAGACCGTTCATGAAGGTTTTCAAAATTTGTAAATTTATTCCTCATATTAGTATCTTACCTCAGGGCATTCCATTTTTTTTAAGTGACTTAAGCAAAATGAACTATTGAAGAGATATCGATGTTCATTAATAGGGAAGACTGTAACTGCGGAATATATTTTGTAAATTAATAAATAAAATTTATCCAATTTTAATAATAAATTAAAGGAGAACGAAAATGAATGAAGAAAGTAAATGTCCCTTTACCGGTAGAACAGGAAGTGTTACATCCGGCAGAGGAACAACAAATAAAGATTGGTGGCCTAATCAATTGAATTTAGGAATACTTCATCAACATTCCCCCAAGTCAAGTCCGATGGATCCTGATTTCAACTATGCCGAAGAATTTAAGAAACTTGATCTAGCAGAACTAAAAAAAGATCTGTATTCACTCATGACTGATTCAAAAGATTGGTGGCCTGCAGATTGGGGGCATTACGGTGGATTATTTATCAGAATGGCCTGGCATAGTGCAGGAACTTATCGTACAGCGGATGGACGCGGCGGCGGTGGAACGGGGAACCAAAGATTTGCCCCGGTCAATAGCTGGCCAGATAACGGTAATCTCGATAAAGCTCGTCGTCTACTTTGGCCTATCAAACAAAAATATGGAAATAAAATTTCTTGGGCAGACATATTAATATTAGCCGGAAACTGCGCAATGGAATCAATGGGTTTTAAAACTTTCGGATTTGGCGGCGGTCGTGTTGATATTTGGCAGCCTGAAGAAGACATCTATTGGGGTAATGAAGAAACATGGCTTGGTGATAAACGTTATAGCGGTGAGCGTGAACTTGAAAATCCGCTTGCGGCTGTACAAATGGGACTTATCTACGTTAATCCTGAAGGTCCTAATGGAAATCCCGATCCGGTTGCTTCCGGGAAAGATGTCCGCGAAACTTTTGCACGTATGGCAATGAATGATGAAGAGACAGTTGCTTTAGTAGCAGGTGGACATACATTTGGTAAAGCACATGGTGCCGGCGATCCTTCATTAGTTGGTCCTGAACCTGAGGCGGCTCCTATTGAAGAACAAGGCTTAGGATGGATAAATAAATTCGGTACGGGAAAAGGTGTTCATACAACTACCAGCGGTATTGAAGGTGCATGGAAACCAAATCCGACAAAATGGGATATGGGTTATTTCGATATGTTATTCGGATATGAGTGGGAATTGGTTAAGAGTCCTGCGGGGGCTCATCAGTGGTTAGCAAAAGATGTTAAAGAAGAACATATGATTCCTGATGCCCATGATCCATCAAAAAAACATCGCCCAATGATGACAACCGCCGATTTATCTTTACGCTTAGATCCGATCTATGAACCAATTTCAAGAAAATTCCATAAAGATCCTGAAGCATTTGCAGATGCTTTTGCAAGAGCATGGTTTAAGCTAACCCACAGAGATATGGGACCAAAAGCCCGCTATCTTGGTTCTGAAGTTCCGGCTGAAGATTTAATTTGGCAAGATCCTGTTCCTCAAGTTGATCACAAGTTAATAGAATCAAAAGAAATCGCTGAACTTAAATCTAAAATATTGGCATCAGGATTATCAGTATCTGAATTAGTCTATACTGCCTGGTCTTCGGCATCAACATTCCGTGGGTCTGATTATCGAGGTGGTGCTAATGGTGCTCGTATCCGATTAGCTCCTCAAAAAGATTGGGAAGTGAATCAACCCGAACAACTTTCAAAAGTGTTGACTGTTTTAGAAAAAATTCAACTTGATTTTAACAATACTAAGTCAGATGGAAAGAAAGTTTCATTAGCTGACTTAATCGTATTGGGTGGATGTGCTGCAGTTGAAGCTTCAGCAAAAGCTGCCGGTTTTAATATTGAAGTTCCATTTAGACCAGGACGAACAGATGCTTCACAAGAACAAACAGATGCAGAATCATTTGAGGTTTTAGAGCCGCAAGCAGATGGATTTAGAAATTATCAAAAACAAGTTTTCACTGTTTCAGCTGAAGAAATGCTTCTTGATAAAGCACAACTGTTAACGCTAAGTGCTCCTGAGATGACAGTGTTTGTAGGCGGATTGCGTATGCTTGGTGCGAATTATGGTCAATCAAAAGAAGGTCAATTTACAAACAGAGTCGGACAGCTTTCTAATGATTTCTTTGTAAATCTACTCGATATGAGTACTGTTTGGAAACCTGTTTCTGAAAAGGCTGATAAATTTGAAGTACGTGACAGAAAATCTGGAGAACTTAAATGGACTGCTACAAGAGTCGATTTGGTTTTCGGTTCAAACTCTCAATTACGCGCTTTGGCTGAAGTTTATGCTCAAGAAGATTCAAAAGAGAAGTTTGTACGTGACTTTATCAAAGCATGGAACAAAGTGATGAATCTTGATCGATTTGATATATAGCAGCAATACAAAATATTGATAATGCTATTTTTTTTAATTGAAAAAACGGTTACAGCAGATTGAGTATCTCAACTGTTGTAACCGTAATATTAATTTTTTGCAATTGTGTAAAATGCAACAGGGATGAACCATTGTTTGAAAACTATGCTTTGAAATATGAGCAAGAAGGTTTTGATAATTTGATTACCAATGAGTGATGATAGTGCTACAGTTAATAAATTTACTATTCTAAATATTATAAAAGGATAATTGTGTTAATTTTAATCGGTGCTGAAGGCGAAACTATTGATAGCAAAATTGCCAAACGATTTGGACATGCGAACTATTATTTAGTTTATGATACAAATTCAAATTCTCTTGAAGTCTTTAATAATGATAGTGAGGAGCATGATCATAAAAACCTTGAGCAGTTTTTAATAAAAGGTGTAGAAGCATTTATTGTTGGTAATATTGGTCCTCATGCCTTTGAAATTATTAATACATCCAAGTCATCAGTTTATCTTGTTAGAAATAGTAGTGTTAAAGAGGCTATAGATAAATTAAAATTCGGGGAGTTAACCAGACTAACTGAACCTACAGTTAAAAAAAGTATCGGTCACGATCAGGATGAAGAGGGGAATCACCCTCATAATCATTAATTGAAATTCCGAATGGAATTTAGTTTTCGTGGTCATTTAATTAATCCATCCCGTAAATTCTTAGTAATTTTTAGTAAAGTTACTTACCCGATACTATTGCCTGCAGAGATTAACTTTAAGTAGTAATCCGAACTTCTTAATAATTCTTTGTGATTACCTTGAGATATAATTCTCCCACTTTGAAAAACTAAAATGTTATCGAACATTTCCATCTTATTTAATCTGTGGGTGATAAATAAAACTGTTTTTTCATCGGTAAAATTGGCAATGGTTTTGAGAATATTTTGCTCGGTTATATTATCTACATGAGATGTCGCCTCGTCAAAAATCAATATCGGATTATTTTGCAGTAATGCACGCGCTATTGATAGCCTTTTACTTTCACCTCCGCTTAGTTTTTTACCAAGTTCACCTATGTTTGTGTTAAGTTTTTCGGGAAGATTATTTACAAATTCAGATAAATCAACTTTTATCAAAGCTTCAATTAAATCATTATCGGTTGCATTCGGTTTTGCTATTAAAAGGTTTTCTTTTATCGTTCCGGTAAATAAATGTACTTTTTGTGGTACTACAGAAATGAGATTTCGTAAATCTAATTCATTGATATTTCGATAGTTTGTATTTCCCAGAAATATATCACCGGAATCATACTCCCACAATTTCGTGATTAAATTTACAATGGTCGATTTGCCTGCACCACTTGCCCCCACTATCGCGGTTTTATTCCCACTCTTTATCTCAATGGAAACTTTCTTGAGAGCAAAAGCCTCTTTATCATAGGAGAATGAAATATTACTGAATATTAAGTCGGTATCAATTAAACGTAAATCTTTTGTTGGGATTTCGGAATGTTTAATCTCTTGATTTGTAACATCAAACAACCTTTTGGCTGATTCACTACTTTTACTCAAATACTGAAATGCTTGTGGAATTGAAACAACTGCTTCAAATGCTGCCATAATGCCAATTGAAATTACACTTAGATAAACACCGTCTAAGATTTTATTTGTTACGTCCGGAATTGCGGTAATCAATAATAAAACAACAGTCACATTCATCATTAATCCTGTTAAAGTTTCATGCAGAGATTGAATGTTACTCATTTTCGTTTCTGAAACGACAAGTTCTTTATTAAGTTTTTCAAATTGATTTACCTGATTTCCGAACTGATTGTAAAAAGCTAGCTCGCTGAAACCTTGAATTGTATCAATGCTTAACTCTTTTAACTTTGATTTAATTAATACGATATTTCTTCCAAGTTTGTTGCTCATTAGGTAAGTAATAAAAGGGATTCCAATTGCTGAAAGAAAGAATAGACTCAAAAAAAGTAATGCATAATTTAGACTAAATAGATTGAGTAACGAAAACATCAAAACTGAAATTGATAGGAAGATAAACGGGGGAGAGATTACACGAACAAAAATGTGTTCAAGGTTTTCAATATCTTCAATCGATCTGGTAAAAAGATCACCACTGGATAAATCGATTGTCTTAGAAGGAACAATTGAAACTAAAGCTCTAAAAAACCAAACTCTTAAATTTGTTAGAAGTTTAAAAGTTACATTATGAGATACTAATCGTTCTAAATATCTAAAGACACCTCGTGAAATTCCAAAAAATCTTACCCCGACGATTGCAACCTGTAATTGATAAATTGGAGTTTGTAAAGCAGCTTTCGAAATAAGGTATGCAGATGTCATCATCAAACCAATGCCGCTTCCGATTGTAAGGAACCCCAGGAAAACTGCAAGAAGCATCCAGTATTTATATTCTTTTCCAAGAGAAATTGTTTTTATGATTGTACTTATCATGACAATTCACCGGAAGGATTGACTAATGATTTGTAGAAAAGACTTCTTTTAAGTAATTCTGTATGATGCCCGATATCTAATATTTTTCCATCATCCAAAACGATAATACGATCAGCACTAATAATTGTGTTTAACCTGTGAGCAATTACAATTACTGTTTTATTTGAAAATAGCCGATACATATCTTTAATAATTTCTTCTTCAACAATAGGGTCTAAGTTGGCAGTAGGTTCATCAACAATAAGCAATGGAGTATCTCTTAAATATGCGCGAGCCAATGCAATCCGTTGTATTTCACCTCCACTCAATTTTATTCCATTTTCTCCAACGAAAGTATTATATGCATTAGGGAGTGAATTAATTAAATTATGAATCCGTGCATTTTGTGTCGCTTCAACAACCTCTTCGAAAGTGGCATCGGGTTTTGCGATTTTTATGTTTTCTAAGATTGATTTTGCATACATATGTGGAGTTTGGGGAAGCCAGGAAATGTTACTTCTCCATTTTTCTTTTGAGACTTTTGAGAAATCGGTTTTATCTATAAAAACATTCCCATCATCCGGCTCTAAGAATCCAAGTAACATATTTACAAGAGTTGATTTACCTGCCCCTGACTTACCGACAATTGCATTTATTTTTTGTGGTTCAATTTTTAAAGATATATGATCTAATGATTTAGTTGCTCTGTCAGGATCAGAGAAAGAGACATTATTAAATCTTATAACAGATAATTGGGTAAGCTCTAAGTGAGTTTGATTATTCTGCTGGTTAGAATTTTTATAATTAAATATTTCGGCAACTCTTTCGAATGCTGAAATTCCCTCCATACCGGCATGGTAACTCGTCCCAAGCATTCTTAATGGCAAATAAAATTCCGGTGCAATTATCAGAATGAAAAGAGCTTCGGAAAAGATAAAATTTCCACTTAACAATCTTAAACCAACTTCTACTGCGACTATAGCAACACTAATGGTTGCTGCAATCTCAAGTACAAGTGCAGAAAGAAATGCAATCTTTAAAACCCTTAAAGTTTTTATTCTGAAGGTGTTTGAGATTTCTTCAATTTTTATCAGAGCATCATTTATGCGATTAAAAAGTTTTAATGTAACTGCACCTTGTAAAACATCAAAGAAGTAGGCGCTCATTCTGCTAAGTGTCTGCCATTGTTTCTTATTAAGTTTTTCTGCCATCGAACCAATTAAAAACATAAAAAGGGGAATAATGGGGGCGGTTATAATAAAAACCAGTGCGGTTAACCAATCAATAGGGAAAACAAATATTAAAACTAATATTGGAATAAAAACTGATAAAAACACTTGCGGTAAAAACTTTGACAGATAATCATCAAGTTTATCTATACCACTAAGAAGTGTATTAACAAGTTCACCTGCTCTTTCTGATTTTAAGTTTATTCCTCCATGTTCTTCAATTTTCTTTAGAATTCTTTTTCTGAACTCGATCTTTATATAGGCAACAATCTTAGAGGCAAAGAAGTTTTGAATCCAGACAAAAAGTGATTTTAATACCGCTAGGGATATGAATATATAGATAATAGGGAAAACATCTTCGAGTGAACTTTTAGAAAGAAAAACATCAGTTATTATTTTGCTTAAATTGAAAGCAAGAAGAATTGTAGTAACAGCA
>JAGUXE010000254.1 GCA_020061995.1 Ignavibacteriales bacterium
AATTGTCAAAAGTTGTTTTTTCAGGAAGAATTGTTTCTAGTAATTCTCTCAGCTTTGGGATATCCCATTGCTTATTTCCTAAATCGTAGATTAATGTTCCGATAGTTTCATCACTATTAACTTTGAAGAAATCATAAAATGAACGGCTGGCTTCAACCACCCTCAAATCACTGTCTAAAATTAGTAGTGGTTCACGCACAGTATTGACAATACTTTCAGCAAAATTATATTTCTCATCAACAGAATTATTCCTTAAGCAGTCACAATTATTATCAGGTGAAATTACTTTAGTTTTTTTATTTACTCTCATTTTGTCGACTCATTTTATATCGTAATACCTGGAAACTATTATTTTGTTTTTTATTCTGAGATAAAAGTATTTATTTTGAATTGTAGTTTTATCTGTAGTTAAAATGTAATTATTAAGTAGGGAAAACAATCAATCGAAAGGATGAAAAAGGGATTAGTTCTTTTTCCATCTTTATTAAGAAAAAAATAGGATTTTTTAAATAGAATAGATATGTAAGAAATTTCTCTGGGATTACAATTTAAATAGAGAGAGTCTCAGTAAAGGATAACCATTAATTGTACTAGTCGAAATGCTATCCAATTTCAGGTAGATTCTTTGAAAATCTGTAGATATCGAAGTGTTATTGCGCCTTATGAAGATTGCTGAATTATTAATCTATCATCTTAAACTATAAGAATATTTGAAAAAATGTAGATAGTACAATATTTATATTCGTATAGTTTTTTAATACACTTTATCCAATAATTTAACAATTTCATTTGATTGAATCGGTTTTATCAAAAAATCGATTGGTTTTGTTGCAAGTGCACGTTGTCTAAGTGATTCCTCAGCATAACCGGTCATAAAAATTATATTCACATCCATGATGGATTTAATTTTACTTGCGGTTTCTATACCATCCATGTTTCCTGCAATTCTGATATCCATAAGTATACAATCAGGTTTTTCTAAACTTACTTTTTCAAGAGCACTGTTTCCATTAGTTACAACTCCAAGTATATCAAATCCGGCTTTCTTTAATTCCATTTTAAGAACCATTCCGGTCAGTGCTTCATCCTCAACAATAAGTAATTTTTTTTTTATCATTTAGAGAGTACTTTCATAAATATTATCGGTAAACCTGATTTCACATTTTATTCCATTGTCATTTGTAAATATGACTTTTCCATTTAATTGATTCTCAACAATACCATGGATTAATTGCATTCCGAGTGTCGATGTTTTTTTCGGTTCAAATCCTTCTTTAAATCCTTTTCCATTATCACTAATTAAAATTACTATTTCTGAAGTCTCATTTCTTTTTAAACTTATTTTTAGTAATTCTCCTCCGTCACAAGGGAAAGCATATTTAAAAACATTTGAAATGATTTCATTCATCACTAAGCCACATGGAACCGCATAATCAATTAGCACAAATACATCTGCCATATCAAACTCCATTATAACTTTATCTGAGGCAGGTTGAAAAATGTTTTTAAGTAACTCGGCTAAATCCTTGATATACTCACTTAAGTTTATTTCAGAAAGATTCTGAGATTGATACAACTTTTGGTGAACTAGTGACATACTTTTAATTCTTGTTCCCATTTCAGAAAGGATTTTATCAATTTCTTCATTTTGTAATGATGCAGCTTGAAGAGAGAGCATAGCTGAAATTACTTGCATATTATTTTTAGTTCTATGATAGAGTTCTCTAAGAAGTGTCTCTTTTTCTTTTAGGGTTGCAAGAATTTTCTGTTCATTCATTTTACCTTCCGTAATATCCCTTACCAGTGAAAGTGCTTTAGTTTCATCAATAGGGAGTAAACGGCTTTCAAAAATACGTACCTCATCATTAATTCTTAATTTATAATTATAAATTTGCATTGTGTTTGTCTTAAACGCAGCATCCAGGTTTTCAATAGTTACTTGAGCAACTTCTTCCGGCAATACTTCAGTAGCATGTTTATTTAGGAACAATTCAGATGGTAAAAGTAATTTACTTAGATCAGTAGTATGGTAATCAATAAAATAGCCGAATTTATCAAACAAAAACATTAAATCAGGTATAGCATTCAGTAAGGCGCGATTTCTTGATTCACTTTCTTTAAGAGCTTCTTCTGCAGCTTTTCTATGGGTAATATCTCTTCCTACAACTATCAAACCTTTTCGATCTCCATTTTCATAGAAAATGGGAACTTTAATTATATCAAAGATCATTTGAGTTCCATCGGGGCGAGGAATCAATTCATCAGCACGTGAAGCTGAACCTTTTAGCCAGGCTTTTTCATCTGTATCTTCACATGCTAAAAATGCGTCTGTATAAAAACTGCTAAATTCAACAAGTTCGGAATCTTTTTTCCCCTTGTAATCAACGCCCATTAATTCGAATAAGTTTAAGTCGAAATTATTGGCTATTAACCATCTTCCTTCGGCATCCTTAAAACAGACTATATCGGGCATCGCGTTGATTAAGGTTCTAAGTCTTTCCTCATTATCTTTAATGAAGGTTTCGTAATTCTTCCTATCTGTGATATCGACTAAAATTCCAAGGTCGCCGATTACTTCTCCTGTCTGTTCATCTATCATTGGAATTGAATTATCACTTAACCATTTTTCTTTTCCATCAGGTGTTTTGATTCTTATGTCGGCACTGTAATGATCTAATTTTTTTTGGATTAAAAGGTCTTTTGCTTCATAAGCGTTTTTAATATCTGAAGGCAGATTTAGTATATTCTCTTCTATTATGGAACGGAGACGTTCGATCGACATTTCATCTTGACTTATACCGATAATTTCTTCACACCCTTGCCCAATGAAATCATAAGAATTGCTTTCGAAATTATGGATATATGGAACTCCTTTTATTGTTTTAATTACTTTAGCATAAATTTCATGAGTTTTATTTAAATTTTCTTCAGCTATACGATTACGAGTGATGTCGCGGGAAAAGCAACTTAACCCGATTATTTCATTGTTAACCAAAATCGGATTAAACGAAATTTCAACATAATTTGGTATCCCTACAAACTCGAAATTATCCACCACAGAAAATCTTTCGCCATTTAAAACACGTGCATAGCGCGAATTCCATAATTCACGGATTGGTTCCGGAATCTTGTCAATTATTCGGGATCCAGGATTTAACTCTTCTCCGTATGCTTCCCAAAAATGTTTTCTAAACACTTGATTAATGGAAATAATTTTTAAATCTTTATCAACAGACCAAATTGAATCAGTAGTATTATTAAAAATTGCTTCAAGGTCTGCTTGGGTTTTATGTAATTCAGATTCTGCAACTACTCTATCAGTTATATCGTTTAACATAACCATAATCGCATCTCTACCATTGAAATCTATAACAATTGCAGATGTTTCAACATGAATTATTGTTCCATCCGGTTTTATTAACCTTTCATTAATTATTGAATGGAGATAATCGATGTCATTTTGATTTGTGTATGCTTTTTCAATTGCATTTATTACCATCTCACGATCGTCAGGGTGAATAAATTCAATTACATTACGATTTTCAAGATGTTCAGAAGAATTCAAACCCACCATTTTTAGCAGTGCCGGATTTACATAAACAATTTTATTATCTTGATGAATTACAATCCCGACAGACAATCCTTCAACTATTGTCCTATATCTTAATTCACTTTGAGATAATGCTTCCTCTATGCTTTTACGATTGGTAATATCTTGAGCATAAGCCATAAATCTCTTATCACTTAGTTTAATTGCAGTTACATTAACCCAAATTGTCGAACGATTATTGCAAATATGAACAATATCACCTTCAGCATAACCTTTATTGAGAACTTCATTAAAATGACGAAGTCCTGCTTCTTTCCAATCATCTGGTAAAACATCAACAATTGATAATTCAAGTAAT
>JAGUXE010000141.1 GCA_020061995.1 Ignavibacteriales bacterium
AACTTAATAGTAAAGAAATTTTTAATCAAAGAATTAATCACATTGATAAATATGTTGAATTGAGGAATAAAATCAATGGTTCTGTGTAGATTATGTAACAATGAATTGAGAGAGCCTTTCTTATCTCTTGGAAATTCTCCGCTTTCCAATGCTTTTCTTTCAAAAGATGACTTGAATAAAATGGAACCTTATTATCCTTTAGAAGTATATATATGTGAGAAATGTTATTTGGCTCAGTTAGAAGAATTTGAAACTGCAAAAAATATTTTTTCATCCGACTATGCCTATTTTTCATCTTACTCTGAAAGTTGGTTGCAGCATTGTAAAAATTATACAGAAATGATGATGAACCGCTTTAATTTTAATAAAAATTCTCTTGTAGTAGAAATTGCAAGTAATGATGGCTATCTGTTGCAGTATTTCAAAGAATATAATATACCTGTTTTAGGAATAGAACCGGCATCAAATACTGCTGAAGCAGCGATAAAAAAAGGCATTCCTACTGATATTACATTCTTTGACACATCATATGCGAAAAAAATGGCGGAATCAGGCAAATTAGCTGATTTAATCATCGGCAATAATGTTTTAGCACATAATCCAAATTTAAATGATTTTGTAGAGGCATTGAGGGTTGCTTTAAAACCCAATGGTATTGTTACAATGGAATTTCCGCATTTGCTTAAACTCATTGAAGAAAATCAGTTTGACACAATTTATCACGAACATTTTTCATACCTTTCTTTTTATGCAGTGCAGAAATTATTTGCCTCACATAGTCTTGAACTTTTTAATGTAGAGAAAATTCCTACACATGGAGGGTCATTGCGTATCTATGGAAGACATAAAGAAGCGAGCAGTGAGCAGTTAGCAATTAGTAGTAGTGTGGGAGATTTATTAGCAAAAGAAAAATCAGCAGGGTTGTTGGATTTACAAACATATTATGATTTCAGAAAAAAAGTGGAGGCAACCAAAAGAGGATTATTACAGTTTTTAATTCAAGCAAAAAACGAGGGCAGAAAAATAGTCGGTTACGGAGCCCCAGCCAAGGGGAACACTCTTCTCAATTATTGTGGAATACGAACAGATTTCCTTGATTACACGGTGGACCGCAGCCCACACAAACAAAATAAATTTTTACCCGGAACGCATATTCCCATCAAACATCCTGATAGAATAAAAGAAGATAAACCGGACTATGTTTTGATTCTTCCTTGGAATATCAAAGATGAAATTATGGAACAAATGAATTTTATTAGAGAATGGGGTGGGCAGTTTGTTATCCCAATTCCAAAGGTTAGGGTGATTTAAGATGAAATTTAAGGAAACGAAACTAAAAGAGGCTTATATTATAGAATTAGAACCAATGGAAGACGAAAGGGGCTTTTTTGCCCGCAGTTTCTGTCAGGATGAATTCAAAAAAAACGGTATAAATTTTAATATAGTTCAATGCAATATCTCTTTTAATAAAAAGAAAGGCACGCTTCGCGGGATGCATTATCAAGTAGTACCTCATCAGGAAGCGAAATTAGTAAGTTGCACAAGAGGAGCAATATACGATGTAATTATTGACTTGCGACAGGATTCTTATACTTATTGTAAATGGTTTGCTGTGGAACTGGCTGCAACAAACTATAAGATGCTTTATATCCCCGAAGATTTTGCCCACGGTTTTCAAACATTAGAAGATGATACGATAGTTTTCTACCAGATGTCAGAGTTCTATCATCCAGAATGTGCTCGGGGCGTGAGATGGAATGACCCCGTGTTTAAGATAAAATGGCCAATAAAACAATTAGTTGTTTCATCTAAGGATCAATCATATAAAATTTTTAAGAAGGATAATAATGGCAGTTAATAAGCAAATGATGAAAGAAATGATTTTTTGGGGGGCAACTGGACAAGCCAAAGTTCTAAGAGATTGTATGAAGAACGCTGGAAGGAAGTTGGTTGCTTTATTTGATAATAATGAGAGCATAATATCACCATTTGTGGATGTCCCTCTATATTTTGGCAAAAAAGGTTTTGAAAATTGGATTGCAAATAAAGATACCAGTTCGGTTGGTTTTTTGGTGGCCATTGGTGGTGACAAGGGTAAAGATCGAATTGAGATCCAAGAATACTTAGAGTTACATGGTCTTACTGCTCTAATCGCAAAGCACCCCACTGCATTTGTAGCAGATAATATTCAAATTGGGGCTGGGTCGCAAATCATGGCAAATTCCACGCTCTGTGTTGAAACTATAATTGGTCGGGGTTGTATTATCAATACAGGTGCCATAGTAGACCACGAATGTAGTATTAACGATGGTGTTCATATTTGTCCTGGTGCACATCTCGCTGGTTGTGCAGATGTTGGACGTTATTCAATGATTGGTACTGGTGCGGTTATTTTGCCAAGGGTAAAGATTGGGGAAGGAGTTATGGTTGGTGCTGGTGCTGTGGTTATAGAAGATGTCCCATCATACACTATTGTGGTTGGAAATCCTGCCAGGGCTATAAAAAAGATAAAAAAGGAGAGAAATGAAACGAACAAATAAGTTTGAAGAAGAAAAAAAGATTGCCATTGAAAATATGGCAAAAAACGGTAATTTACGGGCACTGACTAATCATTGGTTTATTGAAAGTTGTAAGCATAAATATTCATACAATTTTACATGGCTTGATCGTCCTATCATTCAGTTTCCCCAAGATATCATTGCTATACAAGAAATTATTTGGCAAGTTAAACCGGATTTGATTATTGAAACAGGAATTGCTCATGGCGGTTCACTAATTTTTTATGCTTCCATGCTTGAGCTACTTGGTGGTGATGGCAGAGTTTTGGGCATAGACATTAATATACGTGAACACAACAGAATAGAAATTGAAAAACATCCAATGTTTAAGAGGATAACAATGATACAAGGTTCTTCTATTGATGATAGCATCGCTCATCAGGTTTATGATTTTGCAAAGGATAAAAAAAAGATTTTGGTAACATTGGATTCCAATCATACACATGAACACGTGTTAAGAGAGATGCAACTCTATTCTCCTTTAGTAACAAAGGACAGTTATCTTATTGTTTTTGATACTGTTATTGAAGATATGGCGGAGGATTTTTTCCTTGACCGTCCTTGGGGTAAAGGAAATAACCCAAAAACAGCCGTTTGGGAATTCCTAAAAACAAATAACCGCTTTACTATTGATAAAGACATAGAAAATAAATTACTAATAACGGTAGCTCCGGATGGCTACTTGAAATGCATAAGGGATTAATTATGGAACGTATTCCTGTATCTGGACCTTGGATTACCCAGAAAGAAATTGATTATGTGACCAATGCGGTAACAAATGCATGGTATGCTAATGCCAATATCTATAATGAACGTTTTGAAAAAGCATTTGCAAAATATATCGGTACTAAATTTGCTATTACTCTCCCATCTTGTACTTCTGCTATTCACCTATCACTTTTGTCTTTAGGTGTGAAATCTGGTGATGAAGTTGTTGTTCCTGATGTGACATGGATTGCTTCGGCGGCACCCATTTCATATATTGGAGCAACGCCGGTTTTTGCTGATATCGACACAAAAACTTGGTGTTTATCAGCCAAATCTTTTGAGCAATTAATTACTCCTAAAACCAAGGCAGTAATTCCTGTAGACCTTTACGGGAATATGCCTGATATGGATAACATCTGCGAGATTGCCAGTCGGTATAGAATTGCTGTGATTGAAGATGCGGCTGAAGCAATTGGTTCTGAATATAAAAATAGAAAAGCGGGAAGTTTTGGTACCACAGGTGTTTTCAGCTTTCATGGTTCTAAAACGCTCACCACATATGAAGGTGGAATGTTGGTTACAAACAAAGAGGATATTTATAAAAGATGTCTTTTCTTGAGAGACCATGGTCGTTCCCCTGGTGATACGATGTTTTATAATACAGAAGTCGCCTATAAATATAAAATGTCTAGTATGCAAGCAGCCTTAGGATTAGCACAGTTGGAACGGATAGAAGAATTGCTGGCTAAAAAACTTAAAATTTTTTCTTGGTATAAGAAAAATTTATCAGGTTGCAAAGGGGTTACTCTAAATAATGAAGTAGATGGGATAAAAAATACCTATTGGATGGTGACAGTTATATTAGATAAGAAATTTGGAATAAAAAAAGAGCAGTTTATAAAACTTATGGAAGAAAAGAATATTAGTTGCAGGCCATTTTTCTATCCGCTGAGTGCAATTCCTGCATATAAAAACTTCAAACAATCGGAAAAAGCCAGAAAACAGAACAAAATAAGTTATCAAATCAGCCCTTATGGAATTAATCTTCCTTCCGGATTAAATATGACAGAAGAAAAAGTAAAATATGTTTGCAAAAATTTGAAATCAATACTCATTAAATAAGAACAAATCTATTATGTCCAGATTATCTAAAAATAT
>JAGUXE010000062.1 GCA_020061995.1 Ignavibacteriales bacterium
GGTTGCGAAACATGGAATGCTGAAGAGGATATTGTAATAAGCGAAATAATCTTGCTCGCAAAATATTATTTAAACTTATCGGCAGAATCAATAGTCAAAGTCGATAAAGCATCCACGAAAGACAATCGCACTAATTATAAACTTATTATTGATAAGAATTTGTAAAGATGCGTACAGTCATTACCGAAAGACGTAAGAATAAAATTATTGAAGTTGTAAATCATAGACAAAATTCTCTACATCTTGTTTTAGAAAATATTCATGATCCGCATAATGTTAGTGCAATTTTTCGTACTTGCGACGCTGTGGGAATTCCAAAAGTCTCTTTAATTTACAATTATGAAAAATTCCCCAAAATCGGGAAGAAAAGTTCTGCTTCTGCTTTTAAGTGGGTTGAAAAAGAAAAATATAATTCAGTAAATGAATGTTATTCGAATCTGCGCTCAAACGGATTTCAAATTTATGCCTCAACATTAAAACCAAATTCCAAAAATCTTTTCGATTTGAATTTATCAAATAAAACTGCTATTGTGATGGGAAATGAACATCGTGGAATTTCTGATGAAGCCGCAGAAGAGGCGGATGAACTTTTTTTTATCCCAATGTTCGGTATGGTACAAAGTCTTAATGTTTCCGTAGCTGCTGCTATAACATTGTACGAGGCTGCCAGACAAAGAAAATTAAAAGGGATGTATGAAAAATCTGATTTGCCGGAAGAACTTCTCCAGTTGAGATTAAATGAATGGTTAACCAAAAAGTGATTCAAGAATTTAATCACATAGAATCTGTTTCAGGCGAATTATTATTGCCGGGTGATAAATCAATTTCACATAGAGCTCTTATTTTTTCAGCATTGGCAAATGGAAAATCTGTTATTTCCAATTTGTCTGAGGCTGAAGATGTAATTTCTACTAAAAGAATTTTAGAAAATTGTGGAATTAATATTGTTTATGAATCATCAAATCTTATAATCTCCGGAAAAGGATTGTGGGGATTACAGAAACCAAACGAGATTCTTTACGCAGGGAATTCGGGGACAACAGCTCGCTTATTATCGGGTTTATTGGCAATGCAAAAATTTGATTCGGTAATATCCGGAGATGAATCGTTATCAAAACGACCGATGAGTAGAGTTGCTGAACCTTTATTAAAAATGGGGGCAAAACTATCTTTAACAAAAAACAATTATCTGCCAATTCAAATAGAGCCTTCTGATTCATTAAAAGCAATTTCTTATCAACTCGAAGTACCGAGTGCGCAAGTTAAAAGTGCAATTCTAATTGCCGGAATGTTTCTCGATGATGAAACTTCAGTAATTGAAAATTCAAACACTCGTAATCACACTGAAGTAATGTTATCTCTACCTGTTAAAAGAAATGGTAATCAAACAACAATTAATTCGTCAAAAAAATATGCACCGATTCCTAACGAGTATTTGATCCCTTCAGATATTTCAACTGCATCATTTTTTATTGTTTTAACGCTGCTAACGAAAAACTCATCACTTCTTGTAAAAAATTGCTCTCTAAATCCTTCCCGAACTGGCATATTAACTGTCCTGAAGGAGATGGGAGGAAAAATTGAGATACAAAATCATTCTGTTTCAAGTGGGGAAGTTTATGGAGATATTTTTGTAACATCGAGTAGCCTCAATAATATTAAAATTGATAGCAATTTAATTCCCAATATCATTGATGAAATTCCAATACTAACAATTGCCGGTTTATTTGCTGATGGTAATTTTGAAATATCAAATGCTAAAGAATTACGAGTAAAAGAATCAGATAGAATTAGAGCAATTGTAAAGAATCTTCAAAAATTGGGGTTAAGCGTTGAGGAGTTTGAAGATGGATTTTCAGTTTCAGGAAAAATAATTAATAATCAAACTTTATTTGAAAGTTTTGGTGACCATAGGATTGCTATGGCATTTTCGGTTCTTTCTTTAATTTTGCAACAAGGCGGAAAAATTAATAATTTTGAATGCGTGAAGATTTCTAATCCACAATTTATTGAACAACTAAACCAAATTATCAGGTGATGTATGGCTGAAGTGAAACTTGTGAATGTAAATAAGATTTATGAAGGTGGAAATATTGCTGTTAAAGATGTTAACATCGAGATTAAAGATAAAGAGTTTGTTGTTCTAGTCGGTCCCTCAGGATGCGGCAAGTCAACAACACTTAGAATGATTGCGGGATTAGAGGAAATATCAAAAGGTGAACTCTATATTGACAATAAGTTAGTTAATGATGTCTCCCCTAAAGATCGCGATATTGCAATGGTTTTTCAAAATTATGCTTTGTATCCGCATATGACTGTTTTTGATAATATGGCATTCGGATTAAAACTCAGAAAATTTTCGAAGGATGAAATAACCAAACGAGTTAATGACGCCGCAAGAATATTAAGCCTTGAAGAATATTTGCATAGAAAACCCAAAGCACTTTCGGGGGGACAAAGACAGCGAGTAGCAGTCGGTCGCGCAATAGTAAGAAAACCAAAAGTGTTTTTATTTGATGAACCACTAAGTAACCTTGATGCAAAACTCCGTGTTCAAATGCGTACTGAAATATCAAAATTACATCAACGGCTTGAAGCGACAATGATTTATGTGACTCATGATCAAACTGAAGCAATGACAATGGGGGATAAAATTGTCGTTATGAAAGACGGATTAGTTCAACAGATTGATGCACCGTTAAGTTTATATAATAATCCTGATAATAAATTTGTTGCAGGATTTATCGGCAGTCCCTCGATGAATTTTGTTAATGGAAAAGTTTTGAATGATAACGGAATGAAATTTATATCAGATAACAAAGAGTTTAACATTGCATTATCAAATAATCAATGTAACCTTTTAAAAAATTATCTTGATAAAAAAGTTTGGCTTGGCATTCGTCCTGAGGACATTTATGATGAGACTACAAAGCCTAATAGCAATGCACTTCATCAACACGATGCTGTATTAGAAGTAGTGGAACCGATGGGAAATGAGATATTCCTCTATTTTCAATTAGAGGGATCTCAGTTTACATCTAGAATTTCTGCACGCGAAAAACCTAATGTTGGTGTTAAACAAAATCTATATTTCGATATTAGCAAAATGCATTTTTTTGAATTCGAAACAGAAAAAGCAATAGTGAACCAATAATAGTTTCAAATAACTTTGTATTAAGTCTATTTTACAATTCGATTATTTGATGTTCAAACTTATTTATTTCTAATTCAGAGAATAACAAGTTTATGAAATCCATTCCATATTTATTTGAGAATGCCAAATAGTTTAGTTCTCTCTCTTGTAAAACCGAATTTGGGAAAACATTTACAAGAACACGGTTTGTCTGACGAATAGCATTCTCGTATTTTCTCTTCTCTGCTTCAGTAGCTTTATTCTTAAAATCTTCAATCGTATTATAAATCTTCTGCTTATATCTTTCACTTGATTCGGCTATTGTTTTATCAATTTCATTAAGATCAGTTTTAAGTTTCAGCAATGAATTATCAAAATCTTTTAAGAGAGATAAAAATATCTCTTCAACAGTTATGGAGGAAAGATTTTTAATTAACTTTACTATTACTTTATCGTTTTCGTCGAAAAGATCGGTAAAAGATAAGCGATATTTTTCTAACACAACAGAAATATTTTTTTCAATTATTGTTGCTGAAGATCTGGGATAAATTATTGGCTCTGTGATATTGTAAAATTTGTAAAGAGGGATCACCTGTGCAAAATATGCGATTTCACCCGGACCTGCGACGTAAAATCCTGTGGGGAATAAAAAATCCTGACAAATTGGTCGAAGTAAAACATTAGGACTAAATACACCCGGTTGATCATCAACTAATTTAAGCAACTCTTCTTCAGTAAAACGCACTCGCTTATTCTTCAATCTAAAGGAATTTTCTTCAAGAGGTTCTATTAAATACCTTCCTCCTTCATAATTCATAAATAAATTTATTGCTCTCACTTTTACTTGTGCATGATAAATTTCTTCAAGTTCAGCGCTTACCTGAATTAGTTTTTCAGAATGTTTCCTGAAGTTCAGTATCTCATTTCTGAATATTGGTTTAAGAAGATTCTTTACTTCCGAATCTTGAGGATCAAAAATTACAACTCCATAAATGTCAAAAAAATGAAGTAGAAGTTTTTTGAATGCAAACTTAAATGTTACTCCCGGTTTATAGCACTCATTTATTAGTTCTAGATTCTTCTCTTTAAATTCTGATTGTCTCAATAAATTATTTATTTCAGAAATAAATTCATTTATAGTTTCTTTAAATTTAATATCTCCGGTGCTACCTCTGTTTTCTTCAATCGGCATGCTATCGTTATATGTAACTAATTGAATATTGTTATTCTCATCAATAAATGAGACTGAACTTATCTCTTCAAAATCATGATCCTCACTTTCCATCCAGAATATAGGGAGGAAATTATATCCCGAATATTTATCGTTTAGATATCGTACTAATTTAATTGCAGTAATTGTTTTATAGATTGTATATAAAGGACCACCTAGAATTCCAAGTTGCTGCCCTGTAATTATTGCTATTGTATTTTGTTCTGCCAAAAGAGAAATATTCTTTTCTGTTTTTGCGGAGATTTCAATCCCATCATATTGTTTCTTTAAGATTTTGGATAGTTCTACTCTATGGCTCTCCCGGTTGTTTACTATCGAACGGAAATGAGCATCAAAAAGGTGAGCATCCCTAAAATTTTTATTAAAAAAACGACGTACATTTTCGAATTCATAATAGTAATCAAGAACCAAGTTGCTATGTCCGGGCAAATCATTGAAGTTTATATACATCAGTTATAATCCTATTAAATGGTGGTGGTTCAAAATTAAACAATTTACTTCGATTTTAAAAGTAAAGATATTATGCTATATTGTCGACCGTAAATAATAATCATCACTTACTCAAAATTGTGGGATTCACGAAAAATCAAAAATGGTCTCTTGAAAATTTTAGAAACTATAAAAATATTTAAAATTGAAGATGTTTTAAGTAGTGAGAATAAATTCAAGTTAATCTTGAAACTTCTGATAACTGCTGCACTAGTAGTTTATTTAGTCTATTTCTTGGACTTACAACATCTCGCTGAACTTGTTTTAGATGCTAATCAAACATTAATTATAATATCGGCATTGCTTGTTTTTGTTAACATTTCGTTTCAATTTTTTAAATGGAAGCGAATTGCATTTCTTCTACTTGATGAAAAACAGAATAAAATAATTTTAAGTTCATTGTTTTATGGATTTACGGCTGGTGTTTTCACTCCCGCTCGTATTGGGGAATATGTCGGAAGGGGAGTCGTATTCAAAGATAAACCGATGCTTGACATAACTTTTGCAACTCTTTTTGATAAAGGTTTTAATTTTATTGTTTTGACGGGATTCGGGTCGTTGGGTTTTATTGCTTTCCTCATTAAAAAGGGGATATTAACTTTCCCTTTAATCATTGAATTAATATTGGGAATTATAGTATTAATAGGAGTATTATATTTTTTCTTGAGATTCAGTTTTTCTCAAAGAATTAATAATGTATTTGCTAAATATGATTCTAAGTTTAATCTAATGGCTAAAATACTTCTGATAATCCGTGAAGACAAAAATAACACATTCTATTTATTGTTCCTTACTATCTTTTACTATCTCACATTTTTAGCTCAGTTCTCAATTCTATTGATAGCATTTAATGCAAACATTATTTTTGTTGAAGGTATATGGATTGGTTCAATTATATTTTTTATTAAGACCTTGATACCTTCTATAACAATTGGTGAAATAGGTATTAGAGAAACAATTTCAATGTTGATTGTTACTCATTTTGGAATAACTTCGGAATTAGGCTTTAATGCGGCGCTATTGCTTTTTACTTTTAATATAATTGTCCCTGCTTTAATGGGTCTTATTTTTGTAATACGATTTAGATATGATTGAAATAGTATTATTAATATTGTTTTTATTTTTTTTATTTCACTATCTGAAATTTCTAAATGATGTGAGAGGAGGGCTGAAGTCTGTTAAAAGCCAGAAGTGCCATAAGTTAATAGATTACCCATCAGTTTCAATTATAATACCGTTTAGGAATGAAGCAGAAAATATTACCAAAAATATGTTGAGTTTAGAGAAACAAAACTACCCCAACAACAAGTTTGAGGTTATATATGTTGATGATGATTCAACTGATCAGTCTTTAGAATTATTGAGTAGAAAAGTTACTCGTATAAATCGACAAATATTAAAAATACCCGAAGGGTTTTCACCGACCTCACGTAAGAAAAGAGCTATCAGATATGGGATAGAGCATTCAGAGGGAGAAATTATTGTTGGTACTGATGCTGATTGTGAATATGATAAGAATTGGTTGCGAACTATTATAGCAACTTATGATAATAGTACAGGATTTGTATCTGCACCTGTTAGTTTTACTTCGAGCAAAAAAATATTTGACCGACTACAACAATTAGAATTCGGAGGTTTGGTTTTAACAGGAGCAGGGTTAATAGGAAATAATACTCCGATAATTTGTAATGCTGCTAATATATCTTATAGACGTAAAGTATTTAACCAAGTAATGGGATTTACTGATAATCTCGATTTATCATCAGGTGATGATGAGTTCTTGATGCAAAAGATATTTAGAGAAACTAACTGGAGAGTTAAATTTTGTCTTTTAGAAGAGGCGGTAGTTAGAACTAATCCAAATAAAACTATATCACAATTTTATCAACAACGTAAGCGATGGGCAAGCAAAGGTTTTTTCTATAAGAACCCATTTTTAATTTTGAAGTTAGTAGGGATATTCTTATTCTATTTAGGTTTAATAGTCCAATTGCTATTGGGAATATTTCTAAATTCTCTCTTCTTGCTTTCATTTTTAGCCTCATTGACCGCTAAAGTATTTTTTGAGTTCAATATTTTACAAAATGGAACCGGTTTAGTTTTTGATAAAATAAAATTCACCGATTTTATTTTTGCTGAAATAATACATCCATTTTATATAATAGTATCGGGACTTTCAGGGGTTAGAGGTAATTTCATTTGGAAGGATAGGAAATTAAAGCGGTAATTAAGATGAAAATTTTATACAATCCTCCCCATATTGTTAAATTGTTTTTCAGCAATTATATCTGGAATTCTCCGTTGAATAAAATTCTTTTTACTTTTGATGATGGACCTAATTCAGAAACTACCCCGATAATATTAAAGAAACTTAGTGATAAAAAAATAAAAGCAGTTTTTTTTTGTGTCGGAAACAATTTAGTAAAATATCCTTCTCTTGTTGATGAAATACTTTCGGAAGGGCACACAATAGGCAACCATACTTGGAACCACAAAAGAGTAACTGATTTTCGTATTGAAGATTATGAAAATGAAATTGATAAATTCAATAGTTACATGATTGAGAAATATCAATATAGAGTAAAATTGTTTAGACCACCAAATGGTAGGTTCAGTTTCCGGTTTAGTAGTAAAATTAATAAAAACTTAACAGTAATGATGTGGTCTCTACTAACTTATGACTATAAAAACAATTTAAAAGTTGTTAAATTTGCCCTTCAAAATTATTTAAACCAGGATTCAATAATAGTAATGCACGACAATATTAAATCAAAAAGTATTATTAGTGATTCGATAGAAATTGCTAACGCTTTTATCTACCAAAAGAAATTAAGCATTGGAGATCCGACTTCATGTTTGAAGTAATATTTGTTATTGTAATCGGTTTATACTTTACTCAATCACTGATATTTATTATCGGTACTCAAAAAACTTTTCCCAAAATTGATGAAAGTAATTTGCCGACTGCTTCCATAATTGTTGCATGCAGAAATGAAGAA
>JAGUXE010000237.1 GCA_020061995.1 Ignavibacteriales bacterium
GCTTCGTTTCTTTACTGAATTTTCGCTTTTCCATAAGTGGTTGCATAATTACTAATTTTTGTTGGTAATTATGTCCGACTTATTTGGGGGCTGTTACAAATGTCTAACATTAAAAATTATTAGTTATGAAAACTGGAAAATTTAAAATGGCTTTTTTACTTGTAGGGTTAATTGTCTTTTCTGCATCGCAGGCAATGGCACAGCACCATTGCTGTAACTCAAACTGGTCAGCTAACACAGATGCCCAATGGTGGAATTACAACACCCCGGCAGAATATGCGTTAACAGCCGAACAAATTACGGAAGTCAATGAGCTACGTAAAAACAGCTACGAGAAAAAGCTGCCGATTGAAAATGAGCTTCGCAGTTTGAGAATGGAATACCAGGCTGCTAATTCAAATCCCGAGCTGGATGTAAAAAAGGTGAAATCACTGAGAAGCACTATCCGCGATAAGGAAGAAAAAATTGAGGATATCAACCTGGAGACAAAAGTTCAGGTAAAAAAACTTCTTACTGAAAAGCAGCTTACCTACTTTAACAACAACAATTACAATTGGTGGGATATGTCGGAAAATTGCTGGCATGCAGGTAATATGGGAATGAATTCTCGTAAACAGATGATGATGTCGCGTCGCAGCAATTGTTGGTAAACACCAGTTCGGTTTTTTGTTAATCACTAAAGGGATAAATTAAAAATAAGCGGTAAAAAGAAAGGAGAATGTTATGATGAATGAATTTGGAGGCCACGGATGGGGAATGGGCTGGTGGTGGGTTATAGGGCTCATTATCGTAATTGCCGTTGTTTGGATGGTTGTTAAAGGAATGAGTCAAAATAACCGCCCCGGCAACCTACCCGAAAGTAAGTCGGCGCTCGATATTTTAAAAGAGCGTTATGCCAAGGGAGAAATTGATAAACAAGAATTTGAAGAACGAAAAAAAATTTAATGTAAAATAAAAAATCATGAAGTATTACATTGAAAAAACAACAGAGTACGGTTTCGATGAAGCCATTGAGAAAGTAACCGAAGAACTTAAAAAAGAAGGATTCGGGGTCTTGACAGAGATTGATGTGCAGGCCACATTGAAAAAGAAACTGGATGTCGATTTCAAAAAATACCAAATTTTAGGGGCTTGCAATCCGCCATTTGCACATAAAGCACTGAAGGCCGAAAACAAAATCGGAGCCATGCTTCCCTGCAATGTGATTGTGCAGGAACTGGATGATGGCAAAACAGAAGTAGCTGCCGTTGACCCGATGGCTTCGATGCTGGCGGTTGAAAATGACAAATTAGGGGAAATCGCCAACGAAATAAGGGCAAAACTTGAAAAGGTCATTGAAAACGTATAATACGGCCAGTATTTTAACCTAAAGTATTTAAAAAATCTTTGGAAATGAGAAAACAACTGTTGTTATTAACCTTCGTACTTTTCTGGGTATTCACAGCGAATGCCCAGGAAGGCGAACGGTTAAAAGTAATCACAGGGGTACGTGTTAACCCTTTTGTGATGTACGATTTTGACGGTAACAAAACGGAAATAACGCGTATCCATGCCGAGTTGGGCGCCATGTTCAATAATAAAACCTACCTGTCGGTGGGATACACGCCCTTTGCCAATACCATCTACAATTTTAACGAATACTGGTTTGTAGGGTTCGACAAAAAAATCCCGGTATCGTGGGTTTTGGCGGAAGAGTATATGATAGATGAAAATAAATTCATAGTCCAGACCGGCCCCAATTTCAAATTAGGGAACGTGGGAAATGCGTTTGTATTTCTGTTTACCCCTGTTGATAATATTGACTGGGGCTTGAAAGTGGGCGCTTTTATTCCTTTAAATGTGGTTTTGCATAAAGATTAGTTCACATGTTCAAATCTGTATTTACCATCAGTAAAATGGACTGCCCTTCCGAAGAATCCCTTATCAGGATGAAGCTGGAAGGGCTTTCCACAATTAAAAGTTTGGTGTTCGATATTGAAAACCGGAAGCTCACTGTATTTCATTCCGAAGAAAATGAGGAAATCGAAAAATACCTGAAAGAACTCAATTTAGGCACTGAACACAAAGAAACTATTATTGTCCAACAGGATGAATTCAAGGACGATTTATCAGTACAATCGAAACTCCTCTGGACAGTTCTAATTATAAATTTTGCTTTTTTTATCATTGAAATCAGCACGGGTTTTATTTCAAAATCAATGGGGCTGGTGGCCGATTCACTGGATATGCTTGCAGACGCTTTGGTTTATGGCCTAAGCCTTTGGGCAGTTGGTTCAACTGTGTTCCGTAAGAAAAAAGTGGCAAAGCTGAGTGGCTATTTTCAACTGGCTTTAGCATTGATTGGGCTTATAGAAGTAATACGCAGATTTATCAGTTTCGAAGCTGTGCCGGATTTCAAAACCATGATTATTGTTTCCATATTGGCATTAATTGCCAATTCCGTTTGCCTTTATTTATTACAAAAATCAAAAAGTGAAGAAGCACACATGAAAGCCACGATGATATTCACATCGAATGATATTATTATCAATACTGGTGTTATCGCAGCAGGAGTATTGGTTTTGTTGACCCAATCAAAGTATCCTGATTTAATCATTGGTGCAATTGTTTTTTTAATTGTGGTCAGGGGGGCTTTCAGGATATTAAAACTTGGAAAATAGATATGGAAGTAATTTTAGAGTCAATAATAAGCTGTCCAAATTGTGACTTTCAGAAGAAAGAAACCATGCCCATGGATTCTTGCCAATTCTTTTATAAATGTGAAAATTGCCATACCATTCTGAAACCAAAACAGGGAGATTGCTGTGTGTATTGTTCGTATGGTTCGGCAAAATGCCCTTCCATTCAAAAGAATGAAAGTTGCTGCTGATTATTTTTAACAAATGGAAGTACAACTGAGTTCTAACAAAAAGTATTTTCGTTATATTTAACATTTAGTTTTACAAACACAAAATCAAGTTGAAAAATAGCAGGTGTAAGTTTGGAAAATGCAATAGTAGAAAGGAAAAATAGACTTGCAAGTAAGGAAAATATTGCAGTACGTTCGGAAAATACAATTCCAAATAAGAAAAGAGAAAATGTGAGTGGGGAAAACGCAATTGTAAAACTGAAAAACAAAATTGTAAAAGCGAAAAAACCAAATGTAATTAATTATAAACCTTTAAAAATTAAATTCTGGCATCACGCACAAAACTTACAGACACAGCAACCTTGGAATTGTACCGGGTAGCTTTGGAAAATGCAGAAACCCAACCTGAAATTTCAGCAATCATGGCAGATTTAGGCTATGATTCAACAGTTATCGCAGACGGCAAAGCATTGCTAACAAAAACCCGAACTGCATACGATGCAAACAAAACCGAAGACGATGAAACATCTGCCGCTTACGCCGATTTTTCAAGTAAAAAGGAACAATTGGAGGATACATTCAACATTCACCGCAAGAAAGCAAAAGTTGTATTCCGTAACGATTCATTAACCGCTGACAAATTGGCAATTTCTGGAACAATGCCACGGACTTATATCAAATGGTTAGAAGCTGCAAAGAAATTTTATTCCGTGGCATCAGCCGATACAGCGGTTCAAGGTAAATTATCCCGTTTAAAAATCTCCGTTGACGACTTGACAGCGGCAAACACATTGATTTCTGAATTAGAAACGGCAAGAGCAGTTACCTGAAAGAAAAAGGGGAATCACAAGATGCAACCAAAGGCAAAGATGCAGCATTTGCAAAGATAGATGATTGGATGAGTGAGTTCTATGCCGTAGCAAAGATTGGTTTAGAGGACAATCCACAACTATTAGAAGCATTGGGCAAAACCATAAGAGGATAGTGGAATTGCCCTCCCTATTTGTAAGCACATTGGCAAGCCCCACGAGCCAACGCACGACCAAAACTTGCCAAAGAGCTTACAAAGCCTGCCCAAGTAACCGCCTTTAAGGGCGGTTTTAGGGTTGCCCTCCCACAAAAAAACAAAATAAATTTGCGCTCCGTTGACAGTTTTGTGCAGATTGAAAAGACAATTAAAGAAACCTTAAATGACTGAAAAACAGACTGGAAGAATCAACGCCCAGTTGCTAACAAAGTGTATAAATCATTGGGCGGATAGTGCTAATTTCAAGGGCGTTACATTTAATAAACTTTGTAGCGGTTTGACAGTAAAGTGCTTCGAAATGCCCAACGCTTCATACACCAACCGTTGGGTGCAAGTGTAAAAGACAACGACCCTGACAGAAACAACGGACTAAAAACAAGAAAAAATGTAAACCATTTTGGCAGGTGAACACAGACA
>JAGUXE010000224.1 GCA_020061995.1 Ignavibacteriales bacterium
ATCCATAAGAACAGTTGCTGCGTAACCACGTTTTTTCATCATTGCTTTAATATCCTCTTTGTTGAGGATAATATCATTTGAAGATGTTGCAGAAATGACAATATCAAAGTCGTGTAGGTTTTCCTTAAAATGAGAGAAGGGGAGAATACGCGCATTAACAGCTTCGGCAACTTTTTCAGCTTTTTCATAGGTGCGGTTTGTAATTACAAGTCTGCCTATTCCTTTATCGCGTAAATGTTTAGCCGCAATTTCTCCGGTTTCGCCAACTCCGATAACCAAAGCAGTTTTTTTATTTAGATTTGAAAATATTTTTTCAATTAGCTGAACCGCAGCATAAGAGACAGTTATTGCGCCATCGCTTATTTGAGTTTCGTTCTTTGCGCGTTTGCCGACAATTGCCGCCGCATCAAAAACTCTTTTTAGTAAAAATCCGACAAAATATTTTTCTTCTGCAATTTGAAAAGATTCTTTAACCTGTCCGAGTATTTGATTATCGCCAAGAAGAAGAGAATCTATTCCCGCACTTACTCTGAACAAATGGTTAAGTGCACTGCATGAAAAGAATTTTTGAAATTGTTCGTCTTTAATTTCAATGGACGGTTTTTTATCTATCAGATATTTTTCAAGATCGATATAATTAATTTCCGGTTTTGCGGGAATGCCGTAAAGCTCTGTTCTGTTACAAGTGGAAAGAATAAATCCTTCTGTAAAAAGATTATTTTTTAAATCATCTATATAGCTTTTTATTTCATCTTGATTAAGATGAAGAGCTTCGCGGACTTCAACCGGAGCGGTGTGATGATTAATCGAAATAGCTAAAAAATTCATATTAATAAAACGAGTGAAAACTTCTTGAAATAAAGTTGGTTACAATTGTCGAAAAGATTGCAAGCAGAAATCCCGCGATTGATAAAACGACAACTTTTTTCCCCCTCCATTGTCCGGTAATTTTTAGTACTATTCCCACTCCGTACATCAGCCATACAATTAGAGTTACTATAAGTTTCGGGTCAGCGTATGAAAAATCGGGAAAAGCCTGCGGAAGCCAGATTAGTCCGATTGTAGTTGCAATAGTCAATGCAACAAAACCGATGACTGCAGATGAAAAACTTAACCTCTCGAGAATTTCTAGATTTGGTAGTCTGTCAAAGATTAATCCGAATTTATTTGATTTTATTTCTTTGTAAAGTATTAGATATAAAAAACCATAAACAGCAGAAATTGTAATGCCTGCATAACCAAGAAGTGCATGAAAAACGTGTACTCCAAGAAGATTACTTCTTAATACATCTTTTACTTCGGTAAGGTCTCTTATGAAAATGCTTGATAAAACTTGAAACAATAAAGCAATCACAATGATAAAAAAACCGGTTCCGCGAATATCAGTAACCAATTCTAAAATGAAATATGAAAAACCGATTGCACAGGCAAGTATCGTAAATATTTCGAAAACGTTTGTAATCGGTGGATGATCAAACTCAATTGTTCTTATTATAACATAAAATGTATGAAATACCAAAGTGAGAAATAGAAAAAGCCGTTTTGAGTGGGCAAGTTTCTTTTCTCCTTTTATAAAATCATAAAGATATACCCCGACTGTAAGTAAATACAGAAACGGGAGAATAATATTTGAATAATGAATTGTGTTTTGCATAAATCTACCTAAAATTCGGACTTCAACTTATTGAAACTTTTAACACTTAGCAATACAAAAATGACTGATGGGTCAGAGAGATAGGTGGAGGACAGCTTAATATTTTTAGTTCAGCATTTTGGATTGAGTTATCTTTTGTCCCAATAATTTGGTTTTCTATTTTGATGTGCAACAGCTATTACTATAATCATATTGAAACTGACTGAGTAAATCAAATTGTAGGGAAAAATGTTAACAATAGCCCTTCTTGTGTGCTTTGTATATTTAGAAAAACTTTCCGGATAGTTTAGAATAATTGGGATGGTTTTATCAATTTCATAAATGAATCGATTACTGAGGTCGTCGTTCTGTGCTTTATAAAATTCTATCGCCTCCTGATACTCAAGATAAGCCGGTTCAAGAAACTCAACTATCATTTCTTTTTTATACCATTATAAGCGATAGTTTTAATTTTACCGTCGTTAAACAGTTTTAACCGCTTCTCTACCTCATCTTCCCAATATTTTTCAATATCGGAATTTGGTTCACTTAAACTTTTCGAGATAGCCTCAATAATAAATATTCTTTCAGCCGGGCTAAGATTGAGAGCGGTCTGGACGATGTTTTTTGAATTCATCTAATTCTCCAAAATGTATATCTAATAATAGAAAAGGTCACCAATATATTCAAGGATTAATTGGCTTCTCAATCAAAGTCGAATTTCTACCGGATTTATTTGCAATTTTATCTTTTCATTTGAGAAAGAGTCCAAAGAAAATCCATTTTCGGAAATGGAAACCATTTTTTGTATTTTTACACTGTACAATAATTATTTTTTAAGGGCTATCAATGAACTACTTATTATTATTACGTCATGGCGAATCTCAATGGAATTTAGAAAACCGTTTTACCGGTTGGGTTGATGTCGATCTTTCTGCTAAAGGCGAAAAGGAAGCTCACGAAGCGGGACAATTATTAAAAGCTAAAAATTTACACTTCGATTATCTTTTTACATCAGTATTGAAAAGAGCTATCAGAACTGCCGATATTGCATGCGCTGAAGCCGGTTATGGTGAATTACCTACTCAACGCGATCAAGCACTTAATGAACGTCATTATGGAGCACTTCAAGGATTGAATAAAAAAGAAACTGCCGACAAATACGGCGAACAACAAGTTCACATCTGGAGAAGAAGTTATGATGTTCCACCGCCAAGCGAAGTGACGGAATTAAATCCCGACGGTATAAGCGAGAGTTTGAAGAATACAGCAGAAAGAACAATTCCATATTATCAAGAAAAAATTGAACCTTTGTTGAATGATGGCAAAAATGTTTTAGTTACTGCGCATGGCAATAGTTTGAGATCACTGGTTATGTATCTTGATCATTTAACCAAAGAAGAAGTTCTTGAATTAAATATCCCGACAGGTTCACCGCTGATGTATGAATTTGAAAATGGGAAAATCATTAATAAATATTATCTAAAAGATGTCTAACGAACTTTTCTATCAAATATTAAACGATGACGAACTTCTCCGAATCTCAAAAAAGATCAAAGAGAAGGAAAAAATTACATCGGGTGAAATTGTAGTTTCGATAAAAGAAAGAAATTCTTTTTCGTTTAAGAAGAAAGCGGTTCGTGAATTAGCAGAATTAGAATACAATCGAATAGGGATTAATAAGACAAGAGATAATACCGGGATTCTTCTCTATTTCTTGTTGGAACGAAGGGAGTTTTATATCCTTGCTGATTCTGCAATAAATGAAAAAGTATCGGATGATTTATGGGATTCAGTTAAAATTAAAATGGAATCTTTTTTTAAGAATGGCGAGTTTTGCAAAGGAATAATTAACGCTGTTGATGAAGTCGGTAATACGCTTGCAAAACATTTCCCGATTAAACCTGATGATACAAATGAAATCTCTAATAGAGTAATTATTCGTCCATAAATTTTGAATTAAGTTATTATAAAAAGGAATTATCTAAATGAAGAAAATGCTTCTAATTTTTTTATTATTTATTGCTACAACATTCGGGCAATATACAACCCCCGGGAGTGGAGTAAATTGGACTCTTGATAGTCTTGTTCTCTATTCCGGCGGAACAGTAATCGGAACTTTTCCGAATTATACGGTAAGTGGATTAGTAACTGTAAGTGCTAATGATATTGTTAAAGTTGATGCCGGTTCAACAGTTTCGTTTACAGTTTCTACAGCGGGATTTACGGTTAATGGCGCATTTCAAGCCATCGGAACGGAATCTTCTCGGATTAAATTTACGAGTCCTACCCCCGATTCACTAGGAGCATATAACGGATTAGTTTTTAATGATTCATCAGTTGATTCTCTTTGTATTGTAAAATACTCAGATATTGAATTTGCTTATTATGCATGCAGAGCAATTGGAGCAAATCCTACTTATGAGTACAATAATTTATTAAGAAACAGACGTGGATTTAATATTAGTAATTCGAGCATGATCATTCGTAACAATACAGTTTTACGAAGTTACGAATATGGTGTTACAATGACACTCAATGGAACACCCCTTATTGAAAATAATACTTTCGGATTTAATAATACAAAAGCAACTTCTGCAATGAATCAAATCAGCATCGGCTTACAAGGAACAAATTCACCTATCATTCGCAATAACATCATTTATGGTGGTGAAAGTGTTGTAACCGGTGGAATAAGTTTATGGGTGAGCGGTGCTTCATCAGATGCAATTGTTGAGAACAACACTATTTACAATAATAGTTTTGGTATTACTTTATATGCTACAGGTACAAGCGGAACACTAAATGCAGTTGTTCGTGGTAATACTATATACGGAAATAAAATAAATCCGAATACACAAACTTCCGGCAGCGGGATTAATGTAAACGGAGTTGTAGGGAATACCCCTTTAATCTCGCACAACACGATTTATGACAACTGGTGGGGAATAACTATTCAAAACGGAACATCAGTTCAAGCCGGCCCTAATCCACGTTTAGGTAATCTTCAAAATGCTGATACTACCGATGATGGTTACAACAAGATTTACAACAATATTCAGCCAACCGGTACATTTGATCTTTATAACAATTGTACGAACGATATTTATGCTCAGAATAATGATTGGGGAGTTTACGATTCAACTTCTATTGAAGCGAATATCTTTCATAAAGTTGATAACGCTGCTCATGGAACTGTTTTCTTTATGCCCTTTTATGACCCATCATTAATTCCGGTTGAATTAGTTTCATTTAGTGCGATTCAGAGAAATGAAGATATTTTTCTTAAATGGGTAACATCAACAGAAACCAATAATAAAGGTTTTTATATTGACAGACAGAGCAAGAGTGAGTCTTGGAAAGAAATTTCTTTCATCAGCGGAAAAGGGAGTGTGATTTCAACTCAATCTTATTCTTATTCAGATAGAGTAAAGAAAAACGGAAATTATTCGTATCGATTAAGACAGGTTGATTTTGACGGAACTGAAAAAATCCTCTCTCAAGCTGAAGTGAATTTTGTAAATCAACCAAAAACACATTCACTTGCGCAAAATTATCCGAATCCTTTTAATCCTTCAACAAAGATTTCATATTCAGTCGGAGGGAATTCAGATGCATTTGTAACACTTAAAATATTCAACCTTTTAGGAAAAGAGCTTGCGGTAATTGTTAATGAGAAGAAATCTCCGGGCAGTTATGAGATTGAGTTAAACCTTGATAAATATGGCTTAAGCGGACTTTCATCGGGAGTCTATTTTTATCAGTTGAATATCAATAACGTAATTCAAACTAAAAAGTTTTTGATAAATAAGTAATGACAAGATTAAGAATCGGTTGATTTTTTAAACCCTTCGGAGTATTAAATGCTTCGAAGGGTTTTTTTATTCTGAATAGCTTTTTAATAATTAAAAAACTAGAGCTCTATCTTCAAAGTAATTTTAGTAAACTGAAAAATTAATAGGTATTTGAGTTTTAGTATCATGGGCGGTATATTGTTAACAGATTTGTTTATGATAATTATTAGTATTGGGCTTAACTAATTCTAAGCAAACAATTATAAAGTAGATTAAAAAAAATGATTTGATGCAATGACTCAAGAAAAAAAATATTTTACACCCAATTCAGCAAAACGGACTCTTCCACTTGTTAAGAAGATTGTCAACGATATTCTATCTGAAGGCAAAGCTATTAAATCGAGTTCAAATCAGTTTATGAATAACCCGGGGGATGATCCCGATTACATTAAATCTTTAGAAAAAATAGAAAAATTTATTGATGAACTTGCAGAGATCGGTTGCTATTTCAAGGACTGGAACTTTGAAATCGGATTAGTTGATTTCCCGTCAATCATCAATAACGAAGAAGTATTATTATGCTGGAAAAGTGATGAGGAAACCCTGCTTTATTATCATCCGATTAACGGGGGATTTGCCGCTAGAAAACTAATTCCGGAGGAATTTTATCTTTATGAATAATTACCGTTGTATGACTTTAAAGAAATCTAACCATTTATTTCAGTGTAACTATTGCGGAAATATTACTGAAATTATCTGGGTACATGGACATGGGCAATGTGCTCATTGCAAAACAAATATTGATGAATGCTGCCGTGGTGAGAATGTAAGCTTATCCAATATTGATGATGAAAAACAAATTACCGAAAAGAAGCATGAATAAAATTAAACTTGTCACTTTCGATCTGGATGGAACTCTTATCGATTCAGGAAGCACAATTTATAAAGCGACAATTGCCACATTTGAAAAACTCGGAATGAAAGTAAATCTTCCGAAAAGTGAATTAGACAAAAGAATAGGTGCTCACTTTGCAGATATTTTCAATGAATTAAACATTCAAGTTGATGACATTGAATATTTTATTAAAGTATATAAAACTTTATACTTTGATTACATTGATGATTCCACACTCTATTCGGGAGTAGTTGAAATATTAGAACATCTTTATAACAATAATTATAAAATCGCTTTACTGACAACAAAAGCACAGGGGCAGGCAGAGTTGATTCTAGAGCATTTCAAATTAACAAAATACTTTGATTACATTATGGGAAGGCGACCGGGTATAATGCACAAGCCTTCACCGGAACCTTTGTTGATAATATCAGAGACTCTTAAAGTAAAACCGGAAGAAACTTTAATGGTTGGGGATACTGAACTTGATATTCAATGCGGGAAATCAGCCTCTGCTCAAACTTGTGGTGTAAGCTATGGATACAGATCCGAGCTGCAACTTAAGAGGGAAGCACCCGATTATCTTGTTAATTCGATTCTTCAACTGAAAGAAATATTATAAGAATCTAACTCCCCAAGTTTAATTGCACTCCATTTTAAACGAAAACCATTCTGAAAGACTTGGCAGATATTTTTTATTGAGTTTTGGTTAAATCAAAATGAGGAAATCAATTTCCTAACCGCTTCTTTATCTGATGAATGTTTGAATTTCCCGATTAGAAGATGGGAGTTTTGTTTATCAATTATATTTGGAAAAAGAATTTTAACTGCTTCTATTTGACCTGAAGGAAAAGTGAATAAATCTAATAACTCACTCATTTGAAGGACAGTAAAAAATTGATAGAGTCCGGCTGTTTGTATTATTGTGAGTTGATCGGATTCAAAAGTTTCAACTTTAATTTCATCAAAAAGTCGTTTAAAATCGTTATCACTTATGGGTGAAATACCGGGGATAATTTCTTCCTGCAAGGGGAGGCTTTTAATCAGTTCTTCAACTTCACCGATAATTCTCTTTGAACGTGTATAATCTTTATGATTTAATTTAATCAAATAATCCTGTTCAAGTTGCATGAGCTTTTTGGTGATTAAATCAATCGTCTCTTGAGGATTACTATTTTGATTATAATTTTTAGAATTTTCATCAGTTTGTGCTGAAACTGAAATTGAGAAAAATAAAATAACAAGAAGAAAACGCATAAGTACCTTAAAGCTAAAGTTGAAATAATTTTATTTTGATTAATTTTACTGAACTGCATAAAACCGATGTTTTATTTATAAACAGTTAATGTATCCCTAAAATTTGTAAAACTGATCTTATCCAAAGTATCGGCTTCAGCGGCGGTTATAGTAGTAATTCGTTCCATTCTCGCCCAGATTCTTGTTAGGACTGTTCCACATTCTCCCATTGTAACAAGCAAAATTTCTCTATTAAGATTTTGGCGTTCAATGTTATAACCCGTCCCAAGCACTGCCCAGCTTGTAGTCTCAATCAAAAGAGTATTAGAGTTTTTAATCGTCCCTTTAAACGAAATGAAAGAGGAATCAGTATCATTCCCTTTTTCGACATAAAATTCCTTGAAAGAAATTTTAGCTTCTTCGGTTGTCGTTACTTTTTCTTCACAACCAATGTTAATGATAGCCAGAATTACCGCTGTCAAAAAGAAAAAGCTTTTATTAAAGAAACTGAATTTTACAATTGACTTTACCATTTAATCCTCAACACAAAATGTGAAATTATCACTTCTCTATCTATCAATAAAAACACTTTTTAGCAAATCAGCAATATTAATTAGAGTTGTTGTTTTACGCACCAGCTTTTGTATTTAGAAAAAAAATCCTTTATAACTAAGTACAATCCCATTCATTCTGGTTTCTAACACTGATTCCTTAAAAATAATTGTTTCATAATATTCACACACAAAATGCTTTGTGAAATAATTGAGACCGGGAACATCAAATGCACTATTTAATAATTTGAATAACCCTTCCGAAGAAATCCCGATTCCTGAAGATTTACGATGACCATAACTACGCCCATTAAAACGACCTGAAACGAGTGTCAGAGTTTCGAATAACCGCAGAATATGACCTTTATGTACAATAACATAGTCATCTCCTTTCAACTCTATTAAATGCTTGACGGGTTTTATATCCCCAAATGGATTTTGATATTCAAATTTACCCGTTGTATCTCTATTGATAAGAATGTCATCTGATTCTGCTGTAAATGAATAATCAATAAAACTGAACTTCTCTACTTTAGTATTAGAAATTTCCAATGAAAAATTAAACGAGTAACCAAGTCTTGCCATTCTTGGAAGCGGGTCAGCTTGTGCCGGGTCTATATATACTACTTCCTTCCCGAGGTTCGATAAAGAGTAACCGAGTGTGAAATCGAAATTAGGTTTAAGACTCGAATTTGTATTTAAATTAATCTTGTAATCATTAAAAACAAGCTTTGTAATCGGAGTCGTTACCATCAATCCCAAATCAAATACTGTCCCCGTAGCAATAGATTCTTTAAAACTATTGTCTACGAAATAATCTGAAAGTTTGGATTTATACATTTTAAAGGAGATTCCTAAATTGAAGCGAAGTAAATAATCATAACTCGCTCCGAAACTAATAGATTTGAACTGTTCGTAAACGTTATATTCTCCTAAAGGATCAGGGCTATCAGGTCCAGTCCTAATGAATTTCCCATAATCAAACTTATTTTCAAGATACCCTAACCCTATTGTTAAAGGTAATTCGTTAGCTTCAGTTTTTAAATTATAACCGACAGAAACTCCCTCTGTTTGAAAAGTTAAATTCGGCCAAAATTTCCAAACCATTTTGATTTCTCCGGCATGAAGAAAATCGAGATGTTATTTTCCTGGGAAGAGTTTCCAAGTTGTGCCGGATTGTAATAAAACCCGAAAGGATGATTTGACGAAATTGCAGTTCCTACTGAACCTGCGCCAAATAAAAGAGGTGATTGTTGTAAAGTTAAAAACGGAACTCCGGCTTCACCTTGAGCTTTTAATGGTTGAATTAATAAAGCTAAAAAGATTAGAATAAGTGTTGTTCTCATGTTATTATTTTATTCCTCAAATTTAGTTTCAATTAAATATTTATTTGGCTCAGACATTCCCGATCATTACTTCATCAAATTCATCTTCCCGACGAGAACGGTGTTATTCAACTCTATACCATAGAAATAAATACCACTTGATAACGAAAGTCCACCCATACCAAGTCCATCCCAAACGATGTTGTAAATCCCGCTGCCATGAACCTGAATATGTAATACACGGACAATCTGACCAAGTATATTATATATTCGTATTTCAAGAAACCCTGTATATTCAGTATTCAAACGTATCTGGATTGTTGTAGATGGATTAAATGGATTCGGATAGTTGCCTAATAATTCAAACGCAACAAGAGTTGAACTTTCTTCGGTTGCTCCATCCTCGGCATTTGTTCCACCGGTGAAACTTGTAAATTGACTGATAACTCCATAAGCACGACTAATCTCAATAATCTGATTTTTAATGGCAATAGCATCCGGTGAATTTGGATTCAGTGCGTAATAACGGACCATCAATGATTCAATCTTCTGCTTCGCCCAAATCTTCGGTAGGAATTGATAACTTGGAACTGTGGAATCACTCAAATTAACATCGTATGAATAACTTACCGGATTCCCAAATGTTGTACCACTTAAAGTTATTTGAACCGGCGCCGCCTCCTGGTATCTACCTGCTATAATCATCTGTTTCCCTTTGTAAAGGTTCGGCAGGGAATCGGGAAAAATCTGACTTACTATTGGTGGATTAAAACTGATTTGGCTGTTGAGTAAAACCGGATTTCTGATGGTTAAGTAAAAGCTTGTTATACGTGAATAGAGTTCGTCATTTCCAAGAAACTCCGCAAAGCCTTTATTATTTGCAGATATGAGAGTCAGTAATTGTTGGTTCACATCTGCCCCTATTCCAAAACTAAAAAGTGAAATATTGGTTTCGGTTGCGAGTATAAGTGAATTAACATGTTGAACAAGGGGTTCAGTATTTGTTACCCCAACTGTCGGATGACCATCAGTAAGGAAGATAATGATATTCGCGGTACTGTCATTTGCCGTTGCGAATTGAGGAACCGCTGTTGAAAATGCCCCTGAAATGTTTGTCATACCTCGAGCTGTCAGCGTAGTAATATATGCCAATGCTGAATCCCTCGCTTGTGTTGTGTAGGGAACATGCGTTGGACGAAATGAAGTAATTATGTCATCGAAATCTATAAGGTTAAAGCGATCTCCCGGATTGAGATTGTTAACTATAAAAGAAGCTGCGTCTCTTGCCTGCACGATTTTCGTTCCGTACATGCTGCCTGAGCGATCTATAATTAAGGTAAAGACTTTTGAAATTGTTGCCGTTGTAGCACCTGGATCAGGCTCTGCAATGAAAGTAAGAAATCCTCTTCCAAATACATCGGGGACAAGGCTATCAGGCTGTAGTGTGCTATACGCAAACAATCCAAGTTGATTTGCATTCAATGTATATTGAATAGAATAATTTTGATTTCCCTGAAGTTCATATAATCTTATTACTACTGACGCACTATTCCCATTATTGGTTATTTGCTCAACTGCATGACTACTGAGTACGCGTATGCTGTCGATAAGTCTAGGGGATGTTAATTCAAATTCGAGTCTCTGTAATCCTATCACGTTGGATTGGATTAAGTGATAATCACTTGGATAGACATAGCTTACATTTCCGAATGCATAAGGTAACAGTTCAACATAAGTCAGTTCAACAGCAAGTGTTGATTCACCTACAATTTGTTGAGGAATGTTGAAGTAAAGTGGGGTGCGACCAAGATAAGTTACAAGATTCGGATGGGGCGTTCCTCCACCGGGTAGAGTTGTGTCCTGAGCAGTTCCAGCAACAGATGCCGTATACCACTCTCCATTCACTTTCCATCGCAACTGAGTTGCACTCGCCTGCTCGGGGAGTGGAAATCCATATTTTACTGTAGCCGGGGAATAAATATTTGTAAAGTATTGAGTTGTTGTTGTCACTGATATTTGGCTCTCAACTGAGACTTTTACGATTGTGGAGTCCAACCTTAAGTAAACGGCATTTTGCGCATTAATAATCGCAACTCCATTTGCATAAATCGAAGACGAGATCATGACAAAGAAAAAAACGAGATAGGACATCATTTTCATAACAACCTCCGGGGGTTTTATTTTATCGACATTGATCGATCTGATTTTCATTGAAAGAAACTTTGTTAAGGAGATTTCTGGTGAATCTGAATTCTCTATTAATATTTAATATCGATTCATAATAATTTCCCTAAACAATGAATTAAACTTAATTACTATAAATTTATAATTCAAATAATAATTTTTAGTTGATTTATTCAAATTCAAGCTAAAATTAAAGAAATAGCAATAAGAATCATGCCTGTATCAGTTAATAACTAACAATTGTTTTCCTTCTAACCGAGATTAAATACGACTTATTTCCTTGTTAAAAATCAGTCAGAATAGTCGAACATCCAACCGATTTGAATTTGTTAAACTCGACATAAAAATTTTTTTTTTGCTTACACTTGACGAGGTTAACGTTTTGTAGATTGATATTGTAACAACCCCCGGAAGAGCAGCGGATATTTATCAAGCATTAAAAACTTTACCCGGACTTACACAAGTTTCTGAAAGTGCGGAACTTTATGTGCGTGGCGGAGATCCCTTAGAAACTATAAACTTAATTGATGGGGCAAATTTATATCATCCATTCACTTTTGAATCGGCTTACGGGGGACTTTTTTCTAATCTTAATCAGAGTGTTGTTAAAGGAATGTACTTCTCAAGTGGAGGATTTTCAACTAAATACGGAAACGCTCTTTCCGGCGTACTTGATATTGAAACGAAAAACCATTCTGACAAAACTAAACACCAAATCGGTATTTCTATGGCAAATATTTCGTTGACAACCGAATCACCTCTATTAAAAGATAAATTGAGCTTCTATCTTGATGCCAGACAGAGTTTTACAAAACCAATTTTCTGGCTAAACGGAGGGAGTGATAGAATGGTTGTTGCCCCTGTCTCCGGAAACGTGACCGGTGGTCTGACATTTTCGTATTCAAATACCGGTCGGTTTAAAATTTTCGGGATTGCAGCAAAAGATGAACAAGGTGTAAAAGTTGATCGTGCAGAGTATAATGGCGTCTTTAACGGAAATTCTGAAAATTATTTTTTTAATCTTACTCATTCAAATCTCTTGTCGAATTCTTTAATGATGAAGAATAGTCTTGCCTATAATACGTTTACAAATCATTGGCTCTTTGGCTCATTAAATATGGAAAACAATGAAAAAGTCTATTCAACTCGTCACGATTTTGAACTTACATTATCTTCATCTTACGGTTTGCACACCGGATTTGATGGAGAATTCCGAAAAACTCATTTTTTAGGAACAGTTCCTTTAGAAGATTATGATATTAGACCGGAGGGAAGAATACAAGTTATCAATGCAGGTTTTAAAGGAAGTCGAATCGGAATTTATAGTGAACTAATTTCAAGTTCAATTTTTGGGATAAGCAATTCCTCATTTACCGGAGGTGTTAGGTATGATGTTATTCCTCAATTAAAAGTTGATTGGATTGACCCGCGTGCTGCCATTTCTTACAGAATAAATGAATCATCTTCCATAAGGTTTGGCTGGGGAATTTTTCATCAACTCCCTGATCCAAAATTATTTAGAATTGATGATGGGAATCCCGAGTTAAAAGCAATGAAAGCCGAACATTATATTTTATAGTACGACAAAAACTTTTCTGATGTTAATTCCTTCAGATTTGAAATTTATCATAAGATGTATTCAGATTTACCAAAAGAAAATAGTCTGCTAAATTATGATAACAGCGGTTCGGGTTTTGCAAATGGGATAGATATTATTCTTAAAACAAAAATTGCTGGTATTGATGGATGGATTTCTTATGGATATATCGATACAAAACGGGATTGGATGGATTTCGATAAAGATGTAAGAAGTTCTTTTGATATTACGCATAATATAACTCTTGTAGCAAAATATAATATTGCGGAAAATTGGCAGCTCGGCATAAATGCTAAATATGCAACGGGAAGACCATTCACACCAATTTATGGTTCGCCTTTTAATCCAACCAATAATTTATTTGAACCAATCTATGGTTTAACAAATTCATCACGTTACCCTGATTATAAACGTCTCGATATTCGCTTAACTTATTTTGATCAGTTTTTCGATTATCCGGTTGTAGCTTATGTAGAAGGGTTAAATATTCTTAACATAAATAATATTTTCGGTTATACTTATACTCCGGATTATGCAGAACGGCAGGATATAAAAAGTTATTTCGGTAGGAGAATGGTAGTAATCGGAGCGATGATAAATATTGGAGGGATGTAAATGAAAACAGAGTAAAGTTCTACCTGTAAAGAAGAATACCGTTGATGCAGATGATACAAATGAAATTCAATGACCTAAAAACGGTGAAATCTAACCGCTACAATTCTATTATCTGGGATACGTCTTCGATACCGTGATTTTCCATGCTTGATAAACCCGATTTAACAGAGTTTCAATCAAAAAATGAAGGAACTATTACATAGTGCTAATTGTTAATCTATTACAACAAGATAGGATATAATATGAAAGTTGGAATAATCGGAAGCGGAATGGTCGGGGCAACTTCAGCCTATGCAATTATGATGCGTAAAGCCGCAAGCGATATTGTATTGATTGATGCAAATCATAAAAGGGCTGTAGCAGAAGCTGAGGATATTCAGCATGCCGTTCCGTTTGTACACGCCACAGATGTTTATGCAGGAAGTTATGACGACTTAGCTGATGCGAAAATTGTTGTAATCGCTGCGGGGGCTAGCCAAAAGCCCGGAGAAACGCGACTTATGCTGATGGAACGAAATGCTTCAATTCTTACACAGATAATTTCTAATGTGGCAAAAGTTAATTCAAACCCATTATTTCTTATTGCTACAAATCCGGTTGATATTATTACACACATCAGCGTAAATATTGCTAAAGAGTTTGGGATTTCTTCAACAAGAATTATTGGAAGCGGCACCACATTAGACACTGCAAGATTTAGAACTTTACTCGGAAATCATGTCGGCGTTGATCCTCAAAATATTCATGCATATGTAATTGGCGAACATGGTGACTCTGAAGTTTTAAATTGGTCCAACATAGATATCGGCGGGGTATCATTTGAAGATTATACTGAATTCAGAAAAATTTCTTTTAATGAGGAGATTAAACACAGAATTGATGCCGGTGTGCGAAATGCTGCTTACAAAATCATTGAAGGAAAAGGATCTACTTATTATGGCATTGGGGCTGCAATTGCAAAACTGGTTGATGTTATAAATAGAGATAACCGCGCTGTTCTTACTGTGAGCACACTAAAAGATGAAGTTGAAGGAATAAAGAATGTTACACTTTCGCTTCCGCACTTAATTGGGGGTGATGGCGACCTGGGCGTTCTCCCAATCCGCCTGAGCGTTAAAGAAAAAATGCTTCTTAAGAAAAGCGCCGAGATAATCAAAGAGAAGATCGATGAATACGAAAATAAATGATTAATATCGTTCTCCTTCCCCTTAGTACTTCCTATTTGATTGAATAGCGGAGAATATGATAAAAAATTTAAGGATTTCATGAATAACCTAATAATAATTGCTCATCCGGATAAACAAAGTTTTTGTTACAACGGTATATTCAAAACAATTTTCAATACCTTAACTGATCATAAAGAAAATGTTGATGTTATAGATTTATATGAAGAAAAATTTAATGTATTCGGTGATGAAGATAAGACTAATCTATACAAAGGTTTAATTACCAAATCAAATCGTATTTATATAATCTCACCGGTTTGGTGGTTTAGGTGTACTCCTTTGTTGGAATCTTTTTTTGACCAAGTATTAAGTCCCGGATTTGCTTATAAGTTTATTCCGGTTACAAAGTCTCTTGGAATTCCCAAACCATTTTTAAAAGACAAAAAAGTAAGAACTTATCTCACACACGGAGCACCGGCGTTGCCTGTTCTTACACTTTATGTAAATTCTGTAAAACTGAGACTCGTAATGGGTGTTTATTCTTTTGTATTTGGCTGGTTCAAAACTAAAACGCGGCAATTCTGGTCTGTTCCTTTCGTTTCAGATAGTAAAAGAAAAATCTATCTCAAAAAGGTTATTAAAGATGTTGAGAAAGATATTAGGGGTTGAAAATATTTCTTATCATATCATTTTTTTGTGGTTATTAGACTTGTGGAGAATGTGACTTTCTAGAAAAGTATTTTTAGTTAGAGGACTTCCCCGAACAATTAATTATTATTCTCAACATTATCTTTTACTCTAAATTCGGAAGATAAGTAATTGCAGTTATAGAAGAAGATAAAGATATTACTATATTTGTTGGAGTTAGTTTAGCTGAGCCATTAGCTGAACATTTAACCTACTTCCCAAAAGTTAACTACAATCCTACTGTCGCATTGATAAAAAATGGGAAAAATCAGATAATAAAAACACAAAATGGATTA
>JAGUXE010000162.1 GCA_020061995.1 Ignavibacteriales bacterium
ATAAACGCCAACTCGTATATCTCCTATAAAAGTGCCTTCGGATTTAATTTTTCCATTATTATAAAATTCTCGCTTTATTTCTTGAGGAAATATTATAGAAAAAGTAGCAGCGAGAAAGAATAACATCGATATTTGATAAAAATTGTGTTTCATAATTTGCGTTGCGAAGTTAACCACAAAATAGATAATGTGAAATGCAAAAGAGTTGATTAGATTTGTTAAAAGAATAAGAGGTGTTAATGTTTTCTGCAAATGTAAAAGTTTATTTCTACGATGCCGACCCAGCTGGTATTATATTCTATGCAAGCATTTTCAAATATGTACATGCAGCGTACGAAGATTTTATGCGTAGCCTTTCTCCAACTAGAAATTTCTTTTTCGACCAAGAATATATTTTACCAATAATGCATGCCGAAGCTGACTATGTCCGCCCAATACGTGTAGGCGATGAACTAAAAGTAGATGTAATTGTGAGCTTGCTTAAAAATTCTTCTTTTGAGTTAACTTATCGGTTTTATCGTGATAAAGAGTTTACCGCAATGGCTAAGACTGTTCATGTTTGTGTGATGAAAGAAAAGTTTGAAAAAATTGAATTGCCTAAGGAATTTCAAGATCAGCTTAAACTTCATCAAGCTTAAGTGAATGGATAAATTCTGAGCGCATAATCTTGCCCATTTCATTACGAGGAATTTCAGTAACAAAGAAAATCTTTTTAGGAATTTTGTACGAGGCAAGTTTATTTTGAAGTATTGATTTTAATTTTTCGGCAGTGTAATCATTAGAGACAATTGCAGCACATATTATTTGCCCCCATGTTTCATCCTTTAATCCAAAAACAAAACAATCGGTTACATTAGGAATAGAGTTGATAGATATTTCAATTTCTTTAACGCTAACATTTTCGCCGCCGCTGATAATAATATCCTCGCGTCGAGAATCTATATATAAAAAGCCATCATCATCTAACTTGCCTAAATCACCCGTTTGGTAAAAGTTGTTAATGACTTTCAGTTTTGTTATTTCTTCATCGTTGTAATATTCTTTAAATAAAGTTGGAGACGAAACAAAAATATCTCCGTTAGATACAATAATATTTATTTTCTCATTAATTGGTATTCCAACTGAATCAAATTTTTTGTTAAAGTCTTCCGGTTTAAGAACGCAAACCATAGAACAAGTTTCTGTAGAACCATAAACTTTTACAACAGGGAAACCGCTTTTAATTGCGTCTCTGCATAGATCATTTGAAAGATGCCCGCCTCCAAGAAAAACATATTTGAGGTTCTTATTCGGATTTTGGTTGCTTGCAAGAATTCTCTTAAAAGTAGTTGATACAAATGAAATATGAGTTGGATTGCTTTTGTTTATGCTTTCAACAATATCATTTTGTTTCAAACTATTTGGAAAAACAACAAGACTTTCCGTTAATAAAGAGCGCACTAAAATCATTATTCCGCCAATATGATAAAGCGGAAGTGATGCCAGCCAAATATCTTTTTTATTTAAGTCAAATGTGGTAGCAGTTGCGATTGCGCTCTCATAAAGACTCTTGAAAGTATGAAGTACAGCTTTTGGCTTTCCAGTGGAACCAGAAGTAAAAAGAATTATGGCAGAGTGTAAATGAGAAAAATCAAATTGTGAGTAAACAGTATCGTTTCTTTCTGTGTTAAAAAAATTAAAGTTTTCAAAAGAAAGGCAATAAACGGCCGCATAAGAAGATTTATTCTCGCGCAAGTCGATTAAATATTTCGAATCAACTTTTTGGAACTGCCACTCAATTTCTTCCTCAGTATTTTTTATGTTTATTGGAACAGGCACAGCTCCCATTAACCACAAAGCATTCACTATTATCCAAAATCTGAAATCATGATCTGCGAGTATACAAACATTATCCTCACGCTTTATGCCATGTTCGGTTAAATACATTTTGACAGCAAGTGATGCTTTAACAAGTTGTTCGAAAGTAAAATTTTGCGAATTTGTTTGAATTGCAAGCTTATTCGGAAAATGCAAGGCTTTCTCTATTAACCAATGCTGTGAATCTGTTGATTTTATCATTGAAGAGATAAATCAGTTTTGTGTGGGAGAATGTTATTGATAAAATTTATTTTTCCATTCGTAACTGGATATACATCCGGGCTGATATCATTTTCAAAAAATTCTGTAGTATCCAACCCATGAGCTAAGGAATGATTTGTTAAAGATGCAAGCATAACTAATGCTCTTTTGCCAATTGCACTTTCGAAAGAAGAAGAAATTATTATTTTTTTATCATTCTGATTAGCTAAATCAATAATATTTTTTATTGTAAAAAATCCACCAATAATCATTGGCTTAACAACAAGATATTCTGTGTTTAAATCAGTCAATAAACTCATCAATTCACTAGAAGATTTAATCGATTCATCCAACGCAACTGGTATGTGTGTTTCTTCGAATGTTCGCAATGTACTGCTGGCAAATTCACATGGTTCTTCAACATATTCAATTTCAAAAGCTTTAAATCTCTCAAGGTATTCAATAGCTTCATCAGCACTCCATTTCTGATTTACATCAAGCCTTATTTTGAAATCGAAACCAAAGTTTACTCTAATTGTTTCAAGCAATTCATAGTCTTCGTATGGGTTATCTCTCCCAACTTTAATTTTAAAAGTTTTGTAACCCAATTCAATTTTATTTTTGATCTTATTGAAAATATTTTGATAATCATCAAATCCTATCACAGCGTTAACATTTATAACACTATCCACTAAACCAAGCTTTTTAGTTAATAAGTCTTTTTTTTGAGCGAAGGCTAAATCTAACAAAGCTTGCTCAACTGCATAAGAAACAGACGGGAGTTCTGAGGGGAAACTTAACTCATCCGCATAGCTGTATTGAAGCAAGCCGGTAGTAATATTGCTCAAATTTTCTTCTGCTTCGGTAAGAGATTCTTTGCTGAACGCGGGAAGTGGAGAGCACTCTCCATAACCGATATTTCCAAATTCATCTGTAAGTTTTAAAATAAACCCGTTTCTTTGGCGTAGTGTTCCTATAGAATTGACAAATGGAGTTTTTAATTTTAATGAAAATGGGAAATACGTTGCTTCAATTATTTTCATATCATAATTCCGATAGCAAATAATAATCCGTACAATGCCGAAAGTTTTGCAGTTAATTCTAAAGTTTTATTTAATTCACTTCCGCGCAAAGTAAAAATCATTTTTACAAGCTTAACCGAAAGCGGAAGTGAAAGTAAAGGAAGAAAAACCCAGTAACTGTTTTTATAAGTGTAGAAAACTAAAAATAAGATGGAGTATGACAGCAACATAAAAACTATATATTGAAAACGCGCAAACTTTTCTCCAAATAAAACTACTAAAGTGTTTTTGCCGTTGGATTGATCTTCTTCGCGATCGCGGTAATTATTAACAACTAAAATATTAGTAATCAATGCGCCTACAGGTATAGAAGACCAAAATGCGAACATTGAAACTTCATTAGCTTGAACATAATATGTACCTACTGTTCCGATTAAACCAAAAAATAAAAAGGAGGCTATATCTCCAAGACCATTATAAGCTAATGGAAACGGTCCGGCTGTATAAGCAATACCAGCTAAAATAGAAATTACTCCGAGTAGTAAAATTTCCCAACCTGTTAAATGAACCAGATACATTCCAAGCAGAAAGCTCAAACCAAACGCTACAAGAATCCCTAATTTCATTTCCGAAATAGAAATGAAACCGGCAGCTACAACACGTTTCGGTCCAACTCTATCTATTTTATCGGTTCCGTAAATAAAATCGTAGAGATCATTTACAAAATTGGTTCCAATCTGAATTAAAATAGCACAAATTAAAGCAACAAAAGCTGCTATTGGTCTAAACTTTCCGTCATGAAACGCAATTGAACTTCCAACTAAAACCGGAACCAAAGCTGCTGGTAAAGTTCTGGGTCTTGTCGCCATTATCCAAGCATCAAATTTTGTTATTGTATTTGCCTGTTCTTTAATCACTATGGAACTCTTGGAAATTTTTTGAAATCCGGTTTACGTCTTTCATTGTATGCGTTTTTACCTTCTTGAGCTTCCTCGCTCATATAATACAGTAAAGTAGCATTGCCAGCAAGCTCTTGTATTCCGGCTTGTCCATCAAGCTCTGCATTAAAGGCGGATTTGAGTAAACGAATAGCGAGAGGACTTTTTTCAAGAATTTCTTTTGCCCATTGCACACCTTCGGCCTCTAATTGTTCAACAGGAACAACTTTATTTACTAGGCCCATTTCAAAAGCTTCTTGAGCATTGTATTGACGGCACAAATACCAAATCTCGCGCGCTTTTTTCTGTCCTACAATTCTTGCTAAATAACTTGAACCAAATCCGCCATCAAAACTTCCAACTTTTGGTCCAGTTTGACCAAAGATAGCATTATCGGCAGCGATTGTTAGATCGCAAATAACATGTAAAACGTGTCCGCCTCCAATTGCGTAACCGGCAACTAATGCAATAACTGGTTTTGGAATGCTTCTAATTTGTTTTTGAACATCCAAAATGTTTAAACGAGGTACACCATCTTTGCCAACATAACCTTTGTTGCCGCGAATTGATTGATCTCCGCCGGAACAAAATGCGTACTTGCCATCTTTAGCTGGTCCGGCACCGGTAAGTAAAATTGCGCCAATTCCGGAATCTTCTCGTGCATCGTTAAAGGCATCGTATAATTCTTTTGTTGTCTCAGGCCGAAAAGCATTGCGTTTTTCTGGACGATTAATGGTGATCTTGGCAATCCCATCTAATTTTTCGTAAATAATATCTTGATAGTCTTTTGCTTTAATCCATTTTAAGCTCATTATTTCCTTCAATCTTGTTTAAAAATTCCAAGACTAAATTAGTAAAAAGCTCTGGTTTTTCTAAGTGCGTATTGTGTCCGGTTTGTGGTAAGATTTTATGAGCTGCCCTTTTCATCTTTGCAAGCATTTTCCTGTTGATGTCGGTATACTTTTCATCATCTTCGCCTGATATAAGAAGAATAGGAAATTCAAGCTTGTGAATTTCTTTCCAATAACTGTTCATCAACCCTGTAGAGAATGCAGAAAGGGAATTAGCTAATCCGGTAATATTATTTTGACTTCTTTTGCTTTTTATA
>JAGUXE010000004.1 GCA_020061995.1 Ignavibacteriales bacterium
CTGATAGCGTTGTTATGAATATCAAAACTCCTGAACTCTTTAACTCGGTGAACACCCAAACTCATATTGGCTGGAGTGAAGGGGAAGAAAGGGGGATGAATGCTGAAGGATATTAAAAATCTTACAGAATTATATCTTTATTCAAAAGGATTGTTGCCTGAAGGCAAGCCTTGGGGGACGTTCCATAATGAACTTGTTCAGAATCCATCAAAAGATGCCATCGGATTACTTGCAGATGCAAATCCAAAAGATAAGTGTAAATATGCCTTATTTGTTGATGTTAATACGGAAACAAAGAGCTGCGAAGTAAAAGATTATGTTGAGATAGGGGCATTAAATAACTGGGCAAGTCATTTATTCTGGCAGGGTTCTGGTGGTGCTCAAAGGGATAAAATCAGAAATACCCCGCATAAAATCTATAGTAGCAAGAAAGATTTTACTACTGAAGATTTCATAAAACCCTTACAGTCAATCCTTGATAATTACTGTAAAATGCAAGAAGGAAAGGGTAAGAAAAAAGTAATTAAAGAAACAGGGCCTTTATTTTGGGATATAAATAAAAAAGAGCAAACGGAATGGCTTCAAAATATCATTGATATTTTGAACACAAAGAAAGATGAATTGGATAAACAAATAATAAAAGGTTATGAAGAAAACGGTCAAAAGGTTCAGGGCAAATTTCCTTCTATAAAAACTGGGGAGTCTGTTTTTGTGGGACTAATGATTGATAACAAAGCTATTGGAGAATATCCATTATTTCAGCATTATTTGCTTTTTGTAAGAACAAGTGCTGGAATTCAAAAAGGGTCTGATAAGTTTAAACACAAGATTGTTACAGATGTTATTAATAAGTTAAAAGGGATTTGTCCTTCCTGTCATAGAGAAAAACCTCTCTTAGACCAATGGAGTGTCCCTGCAGAATTATCATTTTATCAGATGACAAATGAAAGCCTTTCATCTTATTCATATCCATCTGCCTCTTTTCGCTTATGTCAAAGTTGTGCGGATTTATTGTTCTTATTTAAGCAAAGCCTTCTTGAGAATTTAACACGCAAATTGGGCGGTAACGAATGTCTGATTTTACCGTCTATAAAACTTCTTCCAACAGATCAAAATGAGAAAAGGAGGTTATTTGCCAATCTTGAGAAAATATGGGATTCATCGACCTTAAATATAAAGCCAACTGAAGAAAGGTTGTTATATAGACTTGCTCAATTGCCGTCCTATGCAACGGTCAGCTTTATTTTTGGAGATTATATTACGGCAGGAAAGTCACAGAATGTCAGAAGAATGGATGAAATAAACATTGTATTCCCTGATGTTTTGCCGAGCAGGCTCTCACAAATTTCTACTGCAATACAGGAGGCGAATAGTCAATTAGATAAAATGTGGTCGCTGGCAGGAAAAGATGGAAACTGTAGATGGACTGTCCGTGATGATTTTCGATTGCTTCAGAAATTGTTTTATCCCTCATGGGATGAGGACAAGACAAAAAAAGATAAAACAAATAAATATTATAAAAGCAGAAGGCGGGCAGAAATTGAACGCTATTTGAGGGCGGTATTTTATGGTGAAAACATCACACATGATGGAATAGCTGATGATTGTTATAGTAATTTGATTTCTGCTATCAGAACGACACGAACTGCGAAGAAGGACGATAATAATAGATATGCAAGAGATAATTATATCGGTAATCTTCTTTCGTTGTTGGTCTTTTTGGAGAAACTTGAGATACTTCCAAAAACTAAAAAGGAGGACATAAATATGAGTGAAATAGCGTTTGAGTTTAAAGCAATGCCCGAATTGGGCAAGTTTGTTGCGATGCATCCTTTATTAAAAGACAAACAATATCTTGCCCCTTTCTTTGTTGGATGCCTGTTCGCGTATACCGAGAATATACAAAAAGAAAACAGCAGGCTTGCTGCATATAACTGGTTAGGCACAATGGCTTTAACATATGATGATATTTTGAATGATATTTACCATAAGGTTCTTAATTACATTACTAACAAAGAAAAACTTGTGTCGAGTTCAAGATTGCAGGAGCTAACAAAAGCTATTGCTCATTATGACAGGGGGAAATGTGATAATGACAGAGTTGCTTTAACAGCTTTTTGCCATGGATGGGCAGTTGGTAGGGATTTTATTTATATGAAAAAAGAAGACCCAAAACAAAATGATAAAGGAGGAAGTAAAAACAATGAGTAACACTACTTTAACCAATAGGCATGAGACTTTGTTTTTATGGGAAGTTCGCAAGAGTAATCCAAATGGTGACCCAAGTGGAAATGAACCTCGTATAGATAGGTATACAAAGAAATGTGATGTAACTGATGTCTGCATTAAAAGGTCAGTCAGAGGTTATATCGCGGTAAAAGAAGGAATTGATTCGCTGTTAGTAACAAAACTCGGTAAAGATGCTTCTGAAACTGTAACTCTTAATGAAAGATTAGGGAATTATTTATTTGGTAACAATAACTTGGCAGGCACAGTGGCATACATTAAAAACGCCGTTAAAGGTAGGTTGAATGAAAAAACAGACGCGTATAAGCAATTTCTTGAAAAACCATCACCAGACGGGCTTAAGAAGCTTTTAGATAAATTGGGGAAATCTAAGGATAAAGAAGAGGAAAAAGCAGTATCGGCGAGTAAAAAAGAGGATGAAAAGGAAAAGATTGTAGTTGGTAATGTGTCAGCAGATGAGGTTCAAAAGGACATAATTAATTCCTTGAGAGCATATTTATGTGGCACCTTTAAAGACTTAAGAATGTTCGGAAGTGTGCTTGCATTAAAAGGTAATTTAGAAATATTGGGAGGACCTTTAACAGGCCCAATCCAAATAGAAGTTGCTACATCATTACATCGAGTCGTCCAGTCAAACAAACAAATAACCAGCGTAATGGGAAGCAAAGAAGAGAAGGAAGCAGGTATTATTGGCGATACTCATTGCATTGAATATGGTCTTTTTGCTACAAGTAGTGTTGCCAATGAAAACGTGGCTAAATTCACAGGACTTTCCAATGAAGACCATGATTTATTTCTAAAAGCCCTTTGGCGTGGCACTCGAGATAGACATACCCGTAGTAAGAATCAAGTTCCGAGGTTATTAATAGACATTGAATACAATAAACCTTTTCATTTTGGAGACCTTGTGAACAGCATAAAGTTAAATCCTATTGAAAAAAATGGAAAGCCTGTTGACGAAGAAGCATACAGAAGTATTGAAGACTTTACTATTGATCTAAGCAAGTTCTATCAAAAAATAGAATCTAAAAAGGGAGCGAAGGGAGCTGTTCAATCAATTAAATTTGCTTCTAATGAACTGATGACATTTAAACAATTTAAAGAATGCCTACACGATGATCTTAAAGGAATAGTTACAGAAATCCCTAACATTGATTTTGAGTAATGAAGACAGAAATGAAAGTTTTATCTTTTATGATGTACGGACGCTTTGCTCATTTCTGTAGCCCCTATACTAATGTTTATCGGTTAACACAACCCTGTCCGACAAAAACTGCAATTATGGGATTTGTAGGTTCGGTCTTAGGTATTGAAAAAGATGACTTGAGCCTTTATTCAATATTTCAGTGTGGCGTAGAGATTTGCGGTGAATATCGCACAATATCTATGCCTTATCTGACACGGCAGGGATTTTCTGGAAGTTCAGCGAATAAAGAGTCTTCAAGGACATCGGTTGAGGTTATTGTTAATCCAAAGTATATGATTTATATCACTGGAGAAAACGAAACCCTGATAAAACTTCAACAACTGATGGAAAAACATGAACCTATATTCACGCCCTGCCTTGGTCTTGCTCAATTTATAGCAAGCACGGATTTCAATGTGTCTGATATTGCAGAAGCTAAGATAGTTGATGGAGATCGCATAGAAGTAAGCGGCGCTTTAATGCGGGGAATTCATGGAGAGTTAGATTTTGATAAAATAAATCAATTACCAAAAGACTATAAATTGCACATAACAGAATTTGAGGGGTTAAAAGGCATCAAGCCTCCGAGGGATTTTGAACATACAGTCTTCTCAGTTAACCTTGACGGAGGAGCAGTACCGATAACAAATTGTATGAATATTCTGCATATACCAGCATGGAATAAATATGTGCCAATATTCTGATATTAAGTCACATCCCGATTTGCCGCTTGAAAAACACTTACAACAGGTTAAAGAGATTGCAGTTGAACTGTTAGAGAATAAAAAAGTAAACTTTCCTTCCCTTAGACTCAAAAAGGAGCATCTAAAAACATTAATTGAAAAGGCTACTTTACTCCATGATATAGGCAAGGCAACAGCTTATTTTCAAAAACGAATAAGAACCGGTAGAAAATGGCCTAATGGAGAACATTGGCATACTGGCTTGTCTGCTTTACTCGCATACGAACCGCTGATAAATTATTGCAAAGAAAATAATTTAAACGAAGCGATTGCTTTAGCACCTTTATTGGCGATTTTATATCATCATTCTGAATTATCAAAAAATCTGCCTAACGATTCAGCAATGGAAGACCGTCTAAAAGCCTTTAAAAGAGAGATCCTAAATAGCCAACCCCCAATGGATGCTGGTCTTACGGGCAACATAAATTCGCTTAATCTTACGGGGATAGATTGTGGTATAGAAGACCTTTTCTCTGACATGTCTTCTTTTTCCGATGAGCAAAAAATAGAATTTAGATTATTGACTTTATTTATCTATTCATTGCTTTTAGAAGCTGACAAAGCCTATCTTGCCGTCACAGATAAATCCCTCTATCAAAGACAGCCTGTAGCTATAGATTCCGATGTGATCGACCTTTACAAGGCAGAGAAATTTAAAAACAAAAGGGCAAGTATAAATAGGGATAGGGGAAATGCCTACAAAGAAGTGATTTCAACATTAAAAATCATTGATATAAACAACCATATCTATTCATTAACGTTACCTACCGGAATGGGAAAAACATTATTAGCTGCCTCATGGGCAATAAAATTGAGGAATAAAATCCAGAACGATCTGGACTTTGTACCTCAGATTATTGTCGCCTTACCGTTTCTTTCTATTATTGACCAGACTGCCAATGAATATGAGAAATTTCTTAAGAATCCGAATGAAGAGTTATTCCTAAAGAATCACTCCCTATCAACTTTGGAATTTAATGGATACGAACCAAACACCGCAGAATTCTTTGCCAATATATGGAAATCACAGATAATAATGACTACCTTTGACCAACTTCTATATGCTTTCCTTAGTTTTAAGCCGAAATACCTTATGCGATTTCATAATCTTTTTAACAGTATCATTATTATGGATGAGGTTCAGGCATTACCTCCTCACCTGTGGCATCCTTTCTCAACTTTCATAAAATGTATTGCAGACATTGGAAATAGCTATGTTCTCCTCATGTCTGCAACACAGCCACAATTTATAGAAAATGCCAAAGAACTTGTACCAACACTTAAAATTGGAGCATCCCTTAAAGGGCCGAAAAGATATTTTGGAAAACAGCGCAGGTATAAACTTCTGTTAAAACACAAAGATACTATAGCAATAGATGATTTTAGTAATCATCTAATAGAGGAACTTCCTAAAATTGAAGAAAACAAAATCATGATAGTACTCAACACAAGGGATTCAGCAAGAAAGGTCTACACAAGCATCAAAGATTTCGCAGGTGATAGAGAAAAATACTTTTTATCATCATATGTTATACCTGCTGAGAGATTAATTAGGATAGAAAAAATAAAAGAATCAAAGCGGGCATTAGTTATAACGACTCAATGTATCGAGGCAGGCGTTGATATAGACATGGACTATATAATCCGTGATTTTGGCCCATTGGACTCGATTATTCAAGTTGCAGGGCGATGTAATAGAGAAGGTGAAAAAGCAACCAAAACAGTAGAAGTTGTTAGGTTATATGACCCAGATGCAAAATGTAGCTATTGTCCCAGTGGCGAATTCAATGCAATGGTCTATGACCGACTCGCTCTTGATGCAACGGCCGATATTTTAAATAAAGCTGGAAAAAATGAGATAGCAGAAAGCAAAGTCTTTGATCTTGCGAGGCAGTATTTTAAAGAGCTAAAGCGTAAAGATTTAGGAAACGACAGAACAAAATGCCTGCTGGATTTCTCGCATAAGTACCTAAAAAATGGGAGGCAACATGATTTCAATATTAGATTAGAGCTAAGGGGAGAACTGAAACAATACAACGTAATTGTCAATAATTTAGCTTCTGATTTAAGAGAAGAAATAGAGAATATCTTTGAAGAAAATATGGATAGGTGGGAGCGAAGGAGAAAGTTAAAAGGGCTTGCCAGCAAAATTGCGATGAATTCAATATCTATAAATGCCTATAAATTTAATCCAGATACTATTGCAGATAAAGGAAAGGGTAATTTTTATTTTCTTGAACCTCACTATTATGATCATGAGATTGGCTTTAACTATCAAGCACCTACGGGAACGATTATCATATGACTGTTGATATCTCAGAAAGTAGAATGGATAAGAAAGTTTTAAATACAATTGTCTTTTTACATTTTGATAGACATGCGAATAACTTACAACCAAAAGACATACGAGGCGCTATTTCCGCATTATGTCCTAATGAAATATTGCTACATCAACACCTTGACGATAATTCAGTCAAATATAAATATCCACTTGTACAATATAAATATGTTAAGGGAAATTGTTTATTGTTGGGAATTGAAGAAGGAGCAAAACTCATTTCAAATCTTAATCTTGTTGGAAAATCAATTGTATTCTCAAATGATACATATAAAATCCTTAAAAAGGATACATTCATTGAAGAATTTCCTTATGGGATTAATAAAGTAAATTCTGTTTACTCCTTCCTCACCCCCTGGCTTGCATTAAACGAAAAGAACTACGAGAAATACCAGAAACTTGGAGGGTGGGCAAAGAGAAAAGAGCTTCTTGAGAAGATTCTTATAGGCAATATCATCTCAATGTCAAAGAGCCTCGGTTATACCGTGCCTGAGCCTATCAAGGCAAATATCAACAATTTAAAAGAAGTCCAAACCTCTCTCAAAGGCACGCCGATGCTTGGGTTTTTAGGCACGTTCTCTGTGAATTTTGAAATCCCGGACTACTGGGGGATCGGGAAATCGGTGTCAAGGGGGTTTGGAACGATTATAAAAGTAAGAAGTAAGAAGTAAGAAGTAAGAAGTAAGAA
>JAGUXE010000002.1 GCA_020061995.1 Ignavibacteriales bacterium
GGTAAAAGTAGGGTGCGGTTTGACCCATCAAGACTCGCTGATATTTCTGATGCAATAACAGCAGATGATGTAAGGAAATTGATCAATGATGGTGTTATAAAAGCTATACCAAAAACTGGTGTAAGCAGTTACAGAAAGAAAAATATTATTAAACAAAAAAGAAAGGGGAGAAGAAAGGGTATAGGCTCGAGAAAGGGAAGGGTGAAGGCGCGTAACCCGAAGAAAAAATTGTGGATAAGTAGGATAAGGGCAATAAGAAAACTATTGAAAGAATTAAAGAGAGATGAAAAGATTGACAATCGGGTTTACAGAACTATGTATATGAAATCAAAAAGTGGTTTCTTCCGTAATAAGGCGCACATTATGATTTATTTAGAAAGAAATAAACTGCTAAAAGAAAAAAAGAAGTGATAGTATGGAAATAAGGGAAATGGCAAAAAATGTGCATAAAAATGCAAAAAAAGGATTTTGGGATAATGAAAGAAATTTTTTGGAAGCACTGATGCTTATAGTTGGTGAAGCAGGAGAATGTTGTGAGGCTTATAGAAAAAATGATTGGGATGTTGTCAAGGAGGAATTGGCGGATATCGTAATTAGGGTAGCTGACCTTGCAGAAGGGTTTGGTATTGACATAGAAGCTGAGATAATGAAAAAGATGGAATACAACAAAACACGACCACATAAGCATGGAAAAATTTGCTAAGTTATTAAGGTGTTCAAGATTTAAAGAGGTTTTAAAATGCTAAAAAGAAGGAAGAAAAAGAAAACAGATTACAAACAAAGATTGGGATTGTTGAAATCAAAAAAGCTACGTTTAGTTGTTAGAAGGTCGTTGAATAATATTCACTTGCAGATAATAGAATATGAGCCAAAGGGTGACAAAACGCTTATCAAGGTGTCGTCAAAAAATCTTAGAAAATATGGTTGGAAGGCTCATGGCGGGAATTTGCCATCTGCTTATCTTTGTGGCTTGTTGATCGGTTTAATGGCAATGAAAAAGGATATAAATGAAGCTGTTTTAGACGTAGGCTTACAAACATCTATCAGAGGTGCATCGATATATGCTGCAGCAATGGGCGCAAGGGACGCGGGTCTGATAATAGATTTAAATGAAGAGATATTGCCGGACATGGACAGGATAAGCGGTATACACATTTCTAATTATGCCAAATTGCTAAAATCTAATCCTGAGAAATATAACAGGCAATTTTCATACTATCTGAAAAATAATTTGGACCCAGAAAGATTACCAAAACATTTTGATGAAATCAAAAATAAAATACTTGAAGAGTTTGGCTTTAAGATTGAAGAATTTAAAAAAGTGTCTGAAAAAGAAATAAGAGAAAGAGAGAGCATCAAAAAGGGAGCAGAAGAAGTAAGTGAGACAAAAGAAGAAACAGAAGAAGAAAGGGGGATGTCGAATGAGTGTGAAAAAACCAATGTATAAATTAAAAAGAAGGGAATTTGACATAAGTAAAGATACATATGGTTTGGACATGATGAATTTAATAAAAACATTATACAATAATTGTGGTATTGTGATAGGGTTGGATAGAGATTTTGAAAATAATGAGTATCATATTTATACAAGATTCAAAGAATTACCAACACATACAATTGAACTAATAAACAAAGAATTTGGTGAGATCACATCATATTGATGGTGAAAATATGATTGACTGGATTCCGAAAACAGAACTTGGTAGAATGGTTGTAGAAGGTTTGATTACATTAGATGAGATATTCGAGCAAGGATTGAAAATAAAAGAGCCAGAAATAGTTGACAAATTATTACCAAATTTACAGAATGAGATAATTTTTATCGGTGGCTCGCCAGGTAAGGGTGGCGGGATAAGGAGGACACCGACAAGAAGGACAGCTCGAATGCATCGTTCAGGAAGACGCTATAAGGTATCAGCAATGGTTGTTATTGGCAATGGTGATGGATATCTTGGTATTGGCAAGGCGCAAGCATTGGAACATAGAGATGCAATTGATAAAGCTATGAAAAATGCAAAGCTGGGCATAATACCAATAAAACGCGGGTGTGGTTCATGGGAATGTGATTGTGGAGAAGAACATACCATACCGATTCAGATAGAAGGAAGGTCTGGGTCGCTTAGGGTTTTATTGATACCTGCGCCAAAGGGTATTGGTTTATGCATTAATGATGAAGCCAAAAAGATAATGCGACTTGCAGGGATAAAAGATATGTGGTCAAGATGTTTTGGTGAATCGAGAACAAGGATAAATTATGCACTTGCTATTTTTGATGCATTCAAAAAAATGAATACAATGAAGGTTGAAGCAGAAAAGGGAAAGGAGGAATTGAAAAAGGGTGAAGAAATCGTAGATGTTAAGAAGGAATATGAACTAACAGAGGATGAAGTAGAAGAGGAAATTAAGAAAGAAGAAGAGGAAATGAAAAAGGAGATTAAGAAAATAAAGAAAAGGGAGAAAAAAATAATTAAAAAGGAGAAGGAATTGGAAAAACTTGTGGAAAAACTTGAAGAGAAAAAGGAATGATAATATGATAGCTGTTGTAAGATTAAGAGGCTCAATAAAAACAAGTAAAGAAATAAAAGATACATTAAAAATGCTGCAACTTAACAGAGTAAATACAATGATATTGATTGAGAAAAATGAATCTATGGTAGGTATGATAAAAAAGGTTGATAATTTTGTAGCGTGGGGAGAAATTTCAGATGAGCTTTTGGGAGAATTAAAGAATAAATTCACAAATAAAAAAATCAGATTAAAGCCGCCGAAAGGCGGATTAAAATCTATAAAGAAAAGATTTCCAAAAGGTAATTTGGGATACAACGGGGAAAAGATAAATGATTTAATAAAAAGAATGATGTGATATGACAATATTGGACGGCAAAGTTGCAATTGTGACAGGAGCTTCTATGGGTATAGGAAAAGCTATAGCATTGGAATTTGCAAATGAAGGTGCAAAAATAGTTATAGCGGATATAGATGTACGTGAAGGGAGGAAAGTTGAAAATCTAATAAATAAAAATGAAGAATCGTTTTTTATAAAGACAGATGTTTCGGAAGAGAAAGATGTCAGGAATTTAGTCAAAAAAACAATTCAAAAATTTGGAAAAATAGATATAATTGTAAATAATGCCGGTATTTACAAGCCCCAAATCATAGAAAAATTAGATGTGAAGACTTGGAATAAGACAATTGATACGAATTTGAAGAGCGTATTTCTAGGTATAAAATATTCAATTCCATTTCTAAAAAAGAATGGCGGTTCAATAATAAATATGGCTTCTAGTTTGGGTATTGTCCCTGAAGCCGAAAGCGGAGTTTATTGTGCTTCAAAAGCTGCGATGATAATGCTGACAAAAGTTGCGGCTTTAGAGAATGCTAAATATGGTGTACGTGTAAATTGCATTTGCCCTGGTCCTATCGATACGCCGCTTCTTCGTAAGGTATTTTCTAAAGATGAAATGGAAGTCTATGCGAAAAAGCAGACCTTAATGAAAAGAATAGGGACACCAGAAGATGTAGCAAAAGTCGCACTATTTTTGGTATCTGACGATTCGTCTTATTTTACTGGTGCAACTTATACCGTAGATGGAGGAGAATCCATACATTAGGTGATAATTATGGTTGTAAGATTCCGAAAGAAGGTCAGAAAACAACGTGGCTCACATACGCATGGATATGGCTCAAAGAAAAAGCACAGGGGCGGTGGCTCGCGCGGTGGTCGCGGTTATGGTGGTTCCCACAAACACAAATATTCAAGAATTGTTGCATATGAAAGAAACCATTTTGGCTACAAGGGATTTCATTCGTTAAAGAAAAAGGGCAAAACAATCAACTTAGATGAACTGGATAAAATGATTGGTAACAAAAATGAAATAGATTTGTCAAAGCTTGGTTATAACAAACTATTATCAAGAGGGAATATTTCAAAATCAATAATAGTTAAAATCAAGAAATTTTCAAAAAAAGCAAAAGAAAAGATAGAAAAAGCTGGCGGAAAAATTGTTGAGTGATACTATGACTCTGATAGATAACATAATTGCGAGACTTCCAGGCATCTCAGAGCCTAAGGTACACCTTACATTCAAGAGTAGGTTAAAGTGGACAGGATTGATACTTATTTTATTCCTCGTTCTTGGACAGATTACACTTTACGGTGTTGGACCTACTGTGCGCGAACGGTTCCAATTTTTTGAATTGATACTTGGCTCTTCCATGGGTTCATTAATGACCTTGGGTATTGGTCCTATTGTTACTGCATCCATCATATTGCAATTACTTGTTGGTTCAAAGATTATCCCGTGGAATTTGCGCACGCCAGAGGGTAGGAAGAAGTTTCAAGGTGTCCAAAAACTTATGGTAATATTCTTCTGTGTATTCGAGGCATACGCATATGTTGCATTTGGAGCAATAGCCCCTGCAAACCCAACTTTTGGAACAGTTATTTTGCTTGTTGCACAGCTTGCATTTGGCGGATTTTTAGTTTTGTTAATGGACGAGGTTGTTTCAAAATGGGGTATTGGCTCTGGCGTATCCTTGTTTATCGCAGCTGGTGTTACAAAGACGATTTTTGTCAGGGCTTTTAATCCATTAACACCGCCAGGTGAAACTGTGCCAGCTGGTTTAATACCACAATTCTTTGTTATGCTTGGCATTGACCCGTTCCAGGCATTTCTTGCGTTGTTACCATTAGTTTCAACAATAATAGTTTTCCTTATTGTTGTTTATGTAAATGCAATGAAAATCGAGATACCGCTTGCATTTGGTTCAATCCGCGGTTTCGCGAGACGCTGGCCGCTTAATTTAATTTATACAAGTAACATACCTGTCATACTTATTGCTGCATTACTTGCTAACATGCAGTTAATGGGTACTATGACCGCAAAAACAGTTACAGAAGCTGGGAGATGCGGCATTCTTGGCTGTTTTAATGAACAAGGCCAAGCAATAAGTGGAATTACATATTATTTGACTGCGCCAAATGCTGTTAATGTTCACATGTTCTTCATAATAATGATGGTTGTGATATTCATTGCTGCATTTCTTGCATTCTATTTCCGCTACAAAAAGGCTATGCGCGTTATAACAATTTCAGGGATTATTGGTTTCATTCTCGCCATAATTGTGACAAATGCTATGCTTGGATTGCCGACATTAACAGATTCATTACGTGTTATAACGTATCTGATTGTTTTAACATTCGGGGCAATGGTGTTCTCTATATTCTGGGTTGCAACAAGTGGCATGGATGCGAGAAGCGTTGCAGAGCAGATAGAGGGCATGGGCATGCAGATACCTGGTTTTAGAAGGGACCCAAGAATTGTTGAGCAGGTATTGAACAGGTATATACCAACGCTTGCAATAATATCTGGTTTGTTTATCGGCATACTTGCTGCAATGGCTGATTTCACAGGCGCATTAGGAACAGGAACAGGTATTCTTTTGACAGTAATGATTATCTATAACTTATATGAAAATATAGCAACGCGCTACATGGAAGACATGCACCCTGTGGTAAGAAAATTCTTTGAGGCACGATGAAGGTGAGATGTTGTACTCTAGAGAAATAACTGCCAATGGACATAAAATGACTGTTGAGGTTCAGATAAACGGTAATGACAAAAGGATTGCAGAAAAGAAAAATGCTACAAACCTAATTCTGGATGGTATGGACATTCTAGCTAAAAATATGGGGTTCATA
>JAGUXE010000081.1 GCA_020061995.1 Ignavibacteriales bacterium
AACCAATACTTAAGTTTATATCGGAATTGAAGAAAGATAAAGCCTTACAAATAATTACGAATAAACTGAGTACGCAAATTTTCGGTGAATTCGAAGAGGTTACAGAATTAGTAAAAAGCAAAATCTTTAAAACATTCGAAAAACAAAAAACTGTTTTTGTTATGAAGTGGGTCGGCGGGCCCACCGATTTTATATGAGTAACTAAACTTGAACCAATGAAATTATAGAAAATTTTATTAATCAGTTAACAATAATCCTTAATTAAAAAGAAGGTGTATTTATGGAAAAAAGGACTCCGTTCCCTTTTGTTTTTTGGGTTGCCAACTCAGTTGAAATTATTGAACGTTTTGCATATTACGGGATATATATGGGTTTCGGGATTTACATGGAGTATCTCGGTTACTCAAAATCGCAACTCGGAATTGTTCAAAGTATATTCTTATTATTTTCTTATGTTGTACCTGTTTTTTCCGGAACATTTGCCGATAAATACGGTTTCAAAAAAGTTTTATTGATTTCTTACTTAGCTTATCTCCCATCAATACTACTCCTCATTTTTACAAAATCTTTTTCTGGTATAGCATTAACTATGTTAAGTATCGGATTAGCCGCCGGAATATTTAAGCCTTTGATTTCAGGTACCGTACGAGCAACTACCGACAAAACTAATAAAACATTGGGATTCGGAATTTTCTATGCAATGGTTAATGTAGGAGCCTCCTTTGGTCCTATTGTAGCAGGAAGACTGCGAGCTATATCATGGGATCATGCATTCATAGCTTCTGCAATCGGCATCGGGATAATGTTCTTGGTGACTCTATTCTTTTATAAAGAACCGCCTCGAGAAAACGAAGGAGTAACTTTAGCTCAAAAGTTTAAAGATATGAAAGTTGCTTTAGCTGATTTTAAATTTGCTTCTTTCTTATTTATTCTCGGAGTTTTTTATTGGTTACCGTTCTGGGCATTTTTTAATTTACTTGCAATCTACATTGATAAAAATCTTGATACTGTTGCTTTATATGTTACAATATCAGGAATATTCGGAACCGGTTTCGCCTCTATATTTGCCGCAACCGATGAAAAAGGGGTAACAAGAATTTTAGGTGAAACGGTTTCTCACACCGGTTATATCATAATGATATTTCAAATATTTGTTTCAAGAATTTCTGAAAAGTTTAAAGCAATTCCGACATTTAACATTGGACTTTTCATCGCCGCAATCGGATTAATTTTTCTCGGCTACGCTCGTGTTTCAGTTGCTGAATTTGCATTTTTAGGAATATTTCTTTTTGCAGTCGGAGAAATGATAACATCACCAAGAATACAAGAATACATTACATGGATTGCCCCCAAAGAAAAAGCAGGTTTGTATATGGGAACTAATTTCCTCGCAGTTGGTTTAGGTGGCGCATTAAGTGGAGTTACATATACATCTGTCTACGGATATTTTAGAGACATGGGAAATCCTGAATATGTTTGGTATGTATTAGCAGGAAATCTTTTCCTTGCAATTATAGCAATTTATACCTTTATAAAAATTGCCGGTGAGTTTAAAGAACTTGATGAATAACCTGTCGGAACGGTCTCGACCGTTCCAGGCATTATACATGTTGTATTTTGTTGTACTTTTGCGACACTTTAAATTTTAATATTGTAGTCATTAAACGACTTAAAACTAGAAATTTTTAATTATTCATATTGGCATTATTATTGGCATTAAGTATCTAAACAAAATCTGTTGAATAATGAGGGTGCGTACTAAACAGATTAATTATAACTCAGTTACTAAATAAAGAGGATAAAAATGAAAAAAACTTTTTTGCTTTTCGCATTAATGATAATGTTTGCGGTTGTTGGCTGTAAAAAAGATGAGGCTTCAACTGATCCGGGAAATAATAACCAAAACACATCTACAAACCCTACACCAACTGATTTCGGAGGAGCAACTCCAACTAATGTATTAGCTGTAGTTCGTACTTCAACAACTTATGTCGGAGTTACAATTGATGTTGGAACAGCAGTTGCAACCTTTGGAACACCTCCTCAAGATAAAGGGGTCGTAAAAGTTTCTTCAAAAGGAACTGATTATACTTTAACCAAACAATCAAATAATGCTTATATATTTACCCCTGATGTATTAAGTCCACAGGGCATAGGTTTTAACAGCGGTTCAACAGAAGTAACATTTTCGGCAGCAAATTATACGTTCACAAATAATAAAGTGTTTGTCCCAGGGAAAGTAACCTTAACAGCTCCGGCAATGGATGCTGCAGTACCACGTGGATCAAACTTAACTATCAGTTGGACAGTTTCGGGTGCAGGCTCAAACAATGCTGTGATGGTAATTGATAAGAATGGGAAATCAATTTTTAAACAAAATTTAGGGACTGCAACTTCTGCTACTGTAACTTCTGCTGAATTACAAACACTTTCTGCAGGTACAGCTATTGTTTATGCCCTAAGTTACAATTATATTTTGAGTAACAATAATGAAGCGGTTTTAATAGGTGAGACAGTCGCCTTCAATACTGTTAATTTACAATAATTATCTTATATCAAATGGAGGAATCTAATATGAAAAAAGCACTCTTTGCAGTTTTAGTTCTAGGTCTTATTGCTTTTGGTACAGTTGATACCAATGCACAGTTCAAAGGTCAATCAACTTTAGGCGTTGGAGCAGGTTTTGGCGGCGGCGGATTAACCGGTACCGGAGCAATTCCCTTATATGCTGAATATAATTTCTATAATTTCAATGAAAAAGTTCAATTAGGCGTCTTTGGTTCATTTGCAAGCACATCTGAGGAAATAGCTCTTTGGGGCAAGTGGACTTTTACAAATATCATCGTTGCAGCACAAGCAAATTATCATTTCTCACCTGGTGAACAATTTGATCCTTTTGTTGGGTTATCTCTTGGTTATAACGTTGCCTCAGCATCATGGGAAAACGCAGCCGGAAATACATTAGTTTTACCTGAACCTACCGTTGGAGGTTTCTTCTATAGTGGTCAAGCAGGATTTAACTATTGGACAAGCCCAAATTTAGCTATTCAAGCTCGCGTTGGATATTACCCTTACGTTTCAGTTGGTGTATTGTTTAACATGTAATAACCGTTTTTTTGCAACTGCAATTATTGTTGAGAGTGAATCTAATAATTTACTCAACGAGATAAACCCTTGCTCAATTATTATTGGCAAGGGTTTTTTTTGATTAACTCATTTCATCTTAAAGTATAATTCTCTCTTCTTCTCTTTTCCAATAATATCTTCATACATTTTTTTATATTTTTCGAATTGTTGTTTAGATACCGACTTTCCGTTTATAATCATTTCATCACTGAAGAATTCTATCTCCGGTTCATCGTTTGCAGAGTTAATTAATTTATCCTTAACTAATTCAGACTTAAATTTTTTGATGAATTCCTTAGTGTTTGCAATCTCTTTTTTCGTGGCTTCTAATTCCTTTTCCGATTTTTCCAATTTACGTTCAAGGCGCTCGAGTTTTTTGTTAATATCTTTGATTCCTTTATTCGGCAAATCGGAGATCGGAAGAGC
>JAGUXE010000361.1 GCA_020061995.1 Ignavibacteriales bacterium
AACATCTTGATCATGGACAGTTTGTAAAGAATAAATTTTTAACCGCTGAAAAAGAAATGTAAAATATTAAACTCTTAAAATTATTGGAAATCAAACCATGCAACATACAGCACGTGAAGTATCCGAAACTGTATTAATTCCTTTCGTACTGATTTGTACCCGAATAAGTGGACAAAAAAATTAGCAAATTAGTTAATCAAAAAACACTACATTCGGTGTCCTATAATTTAATGATGAATGCGACTGCTTTTTATTGTAATAGAACTCAATATATTTAAATATCTTGATCCTTGTCTTGTACTTTGAATCGATTGCTTTACTTATGAGTAACTCATTTTTCAAAGTGTGAAAAAATGATTCCATCGGAACATTATCATAGCAGTTTGACTACTTGCATTGCTTAGAGAAATAAGAACTGCTTTTTTTGAGCGGTTCTCACATAAATTCAGGCATACATATGCAACTCTGCTGATTCACCGAGGTGTATCGATCCAAAATATAAAGGAATTGCTAGGAAATTCATCGGTTGTCCAAACGGAGATCTATGCTCATAACAAATCAGATCATTTGCACCATGATGCATCTAAACTCAATAACCCTCCTCAACCCCTAATAAATAAGACTATAACGCATCTTTGGGCCATCCAATAGGGTGACTTTTGTCTCAAAAAAGTTACCAAAAAGTTACCAAACTAGGGTCAAAAAGGGGGTATTTGGGTGTATCAGGGAGAAATAAAAATGCGAAAACAGCTCAAAATCGCCATTTTCGCATTCTAAATTTACCAAGCGGAGAGACCGGGATTCGAACCCGGGGTAAGGTATAACCCCTACGACGGTTTAGCAAACCGTTGGTTTCAGCCACTCACCCATCTCTCCGTTGCTGAAAAATTTTGAACACAAATATAATACTTTACTTCAAAATTAAAAATAAACTCTATAGGTAAATCTAAAATTTCTTTTTGCTTCCGGCATTATTGATTTTACTCTTGATAGATGATTTCTATATTCTCTGTTGAGTAAATTATCAATGTTCAGTGACAAATTATTCACATAATTGCCAAGTGAAATAGTCCATTGCGCAAATGTATTTATCAGAAAATATCCACTCGTTGGTTCTTCAAAAAAATCGATCTGCTTTTGTGATGATGCTGTTTCAATTGTAATTCCTGAATTGAAAATATCTGTAGCATATTTAAAGGTTATTAGTACTTTTAATGGTGGAATACTTGGAAGGGGACTCTCACTATCAGTGATAATTCCTCTGGTATAGCTTGTCCCCAACGAAATTGAGTAATTTGTGCTAAAGTTAAAGTCGAATTGGTTTTCTAAACCATAAATTTCCGCATCAACAGAAGTTGATTGATATATGGGTAATAATGTAGCAAAATTTATTTTTCCGTTATTGCGGGGAATTATATAGGAATTTATAATATTGTAAAACCCGTTGAGACTAAAAAAGATATTACTTCGTTTATAGTAATAAAATAACTCAGTGCCGATTCCATTTTCTGAAGAGAGGTTAGGATTTCCAATTTCATAAGAATAGGCAGCCAAATGGGGTCCTTCAGAATAAAGTTCTTCGATCGTTGGAATTCGTGATGATCTGCTTATATTTGCTCCAACTGATGAGGATGAACCAAATTCGTATAATAGTGAGATCGATGATGAAAAAATTGTAAACTGACGTTTTATCAAATATTCATCTTTTGCCGAGATAGTAACTCTCCTCGGGCTAAATTCTGAATAAGCAATTCTTCCTGAAAATTCTAAACTGAATTTATTTTGTGAATATGTCTGATAAATAAATACTGCATAATTATTCATCTTTGTCGGTGACGTGAATACATAACCGCCAATATTAAAGTCTCTGTTTTCATAAGCTAAACCGATTACACCTTCATTAAAAAAAAGGAATTCTTTAGTCTCAAATTTTAATTGACCGTCATAAGAATAAATTCCAAATTCTGAACCAATTCTATTATCCTTCTCCAATTCAACATGCCTGTAATATGTTCGGTTAAATTTCAACGACAAATTTGTGAAAGAATAAAAATTAAGATTATAAATAAATTCACCATTAATTATTCTTTTAAACATTGAAATATTAACCCCGTAAGGATGCGCTCCTACAAATCCTCCGGGAACACCATAATCTAATTCATACTCGCGAAAAGAAAAACCAATATGTCCCCAATCCTTTACATAACTTAGTCCACCGCTGTAATTGGTTGATTGAATATCCGAATTTTTTAATAACTTAAATGGAGTTTTCAAATCATCTGCTTTGCGTCTGCTAAATTCAATTCTTCCATTAAAATCCGAAATCGGAATTCTCATAACAACTGAACCCAGAAATCCATTGTTAGCGGTCTCACCGAAAATACCTGCATTACCTGAAAATTTTTCATATGATTGAACTGGAATTTCTTCTCGTATAATATTTACAACCCCTCCATAAGTTGAAGAATTTTGAATTAGAACTTTTGGTCCTCTTATTACTTCAATTCTATCGACAGTAAATGGTTCAATTGAAACAGCATGGTCTGGAGATGTAGAAGATAAATCATTGGTTTTCATTCCATCTTCACTTATAAGTATTCTGTCTCCGCCAAGTCCTCTAATTACCGGACGAGCCGGAGCCGGTCCCATAGAACGCATTGCTAACCCTGTCTCATTTTTTAAAGTTGAGGCGAGGGTCATTCCTAAATCACGCTGTAAATCTTTTCCTTTAAGAACATTTGTAAGTTCGTGCAATTCATCAAACTTTGAATTTGTGTGTGTTCCTGTAACAATTACAGTCGGCATCTGAACAGGAAGTGGGTAGAGGTGTATAATCAATTGTGAATTTATTTGGGACTCATTCAATTTGATAATTTCTTTTTTATAGCCAATTGATGTGATCTCCAAAAACGAAAAATTATTATTGGGTATTTGAATTTCAAAAATACCTCTCTCATTTGCAACAGCATATATATCAGAATTTGTTACTCGAATTACAGCAAGGGGAATCGGCTCATGCGATTCCCCATTAATTATAACCCCATTTATCAATTGACCATTTTCTTCACAAAACGTTTGTTTACCTGAAACAAAAAATATTGCAATGGAAATTAGTAGAGCTAAATAATAATTATTCATTTCAAACTTATCTATCTGACATTAATAGTAATTGGGAATGAAATGAACTCAGCTGTTGATCCATCCATTAATTTAATAGTTAACGCGGCAGTTCCAATTGTTAAACCTTTAATTCTAAAAACCCATGGCTCCTCAGCTTCGGGTAGGAATTGAAAAATGCCTACCGGATTAACATCACTAGCTAATGTATGCAAAGGGTACTCCGGTTGGAAGTAATGTCCATGTTCATCATAAAACTCAACCATAATATGATCGGTCGTAGAATCTTTTAGAATCTCAATAGTACCGGTCGAAGATAAAGTTGTAGCATTTGCTAATACTGTTCCATCTTCTTCAAATGATATTCTTATTCCGATCGGTTCACCATGTGCGGAGGTATCTTCTTTTATGATAACCGGTATTTGAGGTGTTCGAGCATCCGTGTGCCCAAGATGTCTAAGTTGAAGCACCAAGGTTGTATTACCTTCTTTTTTCCCTCTAAGGTGGAAAGCATATTCAGTAGGAGAATCCTGTACAATAGATAATGCAGAGGTATCACCGATAACCCATCCAAGATTATAATCACTATTAGTAGGTGGATTAAAAATATTTTTATCTTTATCTAAAAACTTTATTGATAAATGATCCGATAAAGCGTTTAAGGGAGCATATAATGTATCACTGATTGCAGATGAATTCCATTGGTTTTGGATCACACCTTGCCATACAACCAATATTGGTTTTGCTGTTGCATCTCTAATTAGCCAACCTTCCGGTTCGACATGTTCTGATGGGGGAGTAATCGGATTCGATTCTTCTTTACATCCTGTTAAAATTATAGAAACTAAAAAAAGCGAGAATATTACTCGCGAGATTAAATTCGATTTCATATTTATTTCTCCGTATAAATTTATTGACTTAATTTATGGTGTATTATTAAACAGATGATCAGTTTAAAATATTAGAAATTCACAATTTCATTTTTGAAATTGAACAATTTTACTACAATTAATAATTTTAGATACTAACCAATCATTGGAGGGGCACGGAGAAGATTTAATCCGAGATAATCCGAATTAATAATAATTCTTGAAGAATTAGGGAATGGTATTTTAGATTCATCAAATTTTAATGAATATTTGACCACTTCATTGGAAACATTATGGAAACTTGAAACGAAGTACTGAATAAGACAGAATGTGTTTTCAAAAGGTGCGCTGCCGTGATGATTCACCTTTTCAGATGAAATATCAAACGATTGATTTCCATGTTGGAAATCATAATTATGGTAATGGATTATATTTACCGCATTCAATATTAGATATGCAGCGAGAAATAACCCGGCAGATATACGTTTATATTTATAACACACTTTTTTCATGGGCTTCAAATTTAATATCGTTTGATATACAAAGCAAGGTATGAAGTGAACCACAATTAATTCTTCAAAATAGGGGCGAATTGTTTTATGAAAATTGTTAAAGCAGAAAATCAGTAAGTGGTGACTTAGATGTAAATTATGGTTAAATTGAAACTACTATTCCAAAAAGTTAGGGGATCATATGGATAAGGTGATTGCAGATTTTATAAATTCTAAAAAAGTAGCCATTGTAGGTTATTCGAGGAATAAAAATAAATTTGGAAATGCCGCTTATCATGAACTAAAGAAACGCGGTTACGAAGTCTTTCCGGTTAATAAAACCGAGAGCGAAATCGATGGGGTGAAATGTTTTCCGGATTTGTATTCGCTAGAAGAAAAAGTTGATTCAGTATTCATTAGTGTTAAATCTGAATCCGTAAAAGAAATTTTGTTGCAAGCAGATAAGTTGAAGATAAAGAATATTTGGCTTCAACAGGGAGCAGAAACAAAAGAAATTCTTGATGAAGCTATAAAATTAAATATCGAGTTGGTTGCACATAAGTGTATATTGATGTATCTAGAACCTGTAAAGTCAATACATAAATTTCATCGAGCAATCAATAAATTTTTAGGACGTTATTGATCTTTACGAAAATCACTTTGGTTAAGAAAAAAGCTTTATTTATATTCAACTAATTAATTAAATAAATCATTTTTCAGACGCAAATAAATGACGAGCAAATTGAATCCAAAATCAACTTCAATATTATTTGTTAGTTTTGTTATAGTAATTGCTACAATAGAATTTTTACTTCCAGTAAATCCCTATATCCCTAAACTTTCATCATTAATTGTTAGTTTAGAAGCTCTATACAAGGAGTATGCATTATTAAAAAATATTATAATCTCAATTTCAACATTTTATGCCTCACTGTTTATTACATATTTTGTAGGAAAATTGATGTTGTTGATTCATGCTAATAATTCCATCTATACGAAGTTTGAAAACATCTCAAATATGCTGGCTGATAGTGTTCCATCGATTATTATTGGTTTTGTAATAATAATGTGGATGCCGTTATTTTCATTAGCCAGTTTTATATTTATACTACTTGTTCTTATTATTCAAGTAAATTCAGATGTAATAAAATTCATAAAAAATGTTCCTATCGAGTATGTTGATGCACTTCAATCTCATGTTCATAATCTGAAAATTGTGAGGAAAGAAATTTATGCAGTACGATTAAAGAGTAATATTTTAAATTCATTAATTAAGCATCATAAATATTTATGGACTCTATTGATATATTTTGAGTTCGCTAATGGGATGAATGGGGGATTAGGTTTTCTAATTAAACTTTCACTTGATTATTGGAATTCTTCTTTCTTATTTACAATTTTAACCATTCTAATCTTAATAGTGTTTATTGGTGAATACTTACTGAGAGTAATATTTAAAAGACTTTTTCCATGGAGTGAATTAAATTGAATAGTTTTTTCCGTGTTGAGAATATCTCAAAAAGTTTTATCACTGAATTAGGAATCACACACAGAATATTGAATGATTTTTCATTTGAAATTTCCGAAGTGGAAAAAGCATCAATAATAGGAATGGTTTCACCTTTCGCTTCAGGCAAATCGACACTTCTTAAAATTTTTTCAGGAATTGAAAAGTTTGATTCAGGCAGAATTACTTTTTACAACAACCCTTTTGAAAATGATTTATCTAAGTTTATTTATCTCTCAAAAAATCCTTCCTCGCTACCATGGTATAATGTTTACCAAAATATTGAGCTCCCATTCAAATTGAATAAGATTAATCCGGAGAAAGTTAAAATATCAGAAATAATATCACTCACTGAACTCGATGGTTATGAAGAACATTTTCCGCACGAAAAGAGTAAGGGGTTCCGTTTTCGAATATGCTTAGCAAGGTGTTTAGCACAATCACCAGAGATAATTTTTATGGATGAATCTTTCCGAGATATTGACGATGAAACCAAATCTGAGTTACAAGAATTATTAATCAAAGTGAAGCGTCTAGGGGTTACGATAGTTTATGCTACATCAAATATAAACGACATAATTAAAATTGCCGATACGGTTTATCTTATGAATTCCAATCCTCTGACTATTACTAAAAAATTTAATTTTAATTCCGTTTCGGATAACGAAAAGATTCAGGCTGTTGCAGAATCTCTCATAAACAATTTTTAACAAAACAATAATCGAATATGCAAAAGAAAATAGAATATTTAAATGAACGACGTAAAAATGCTATCAAGGGGGGTGGAGATGAAAAAATTAAAGCTCAACATGATAAAGGGAAATTATTTGCACGTGAAAGAATTGAGCTGTTAGTTGACGAAGGAAGCTTCGAGGAAATTGATACTTTTGTTAAACATCGTTCAAAAGATTTTGGCTTAGACAAAGTTCATTATCCCGGTGACGGTGTAATCACCGGTTTTGCAAAAATTAATGGAAAACCCGTTGCTATATTTAGTCAGGATTTTACAATCCTCGGCGGGTCACTATCTGAAGCCAATGCCGAAAAGATTTGCAAGATAATGCGGACAGCAATGAAGATTGGAGTTCCGATTATCGGCTTGAATGATTCTGGCGGTGCACGAATTCAAGAAGGAGTTGTGAGTCTCGGCGGATATGCAGATATCTTTCTTTTAAATACATTAGCTTCGGGAGTCATTCCACAAATCTCAGTAATCCTCGGACCATGTGCAGGTGGGGCTGTTTATTCACCCGCAATAACAGATTTCGTATTTATGGTAAAAAATACAAGTTACATGTTTGTTACCGGTCCTAATGTGGTAAAAACTGTTACTCATGAAGATGTAACTTTTGAAGATCTCGGTGGCGCAGAAACTCACGCTTCGAAGAGTGGTGTTGCCCACTTCATATGTGAAAATGAGATTGAAACTCTTATGCAGGTTAGAAAATTATTAGATTTTCTGCCTCAGAATTTTATGGACAAACCGGAAGATTTTCCTTTCGATAAGACAAGATCTGACGAAAGATTAAAACTGGATGAGATTATTCCGGATAATTCGAATAAACCATATGATATGAGGACAATTATTAATCAACTTGTTGATGAAGGTGAGTTTTTAGAAGTTCACGAACATTATGCAGAAAATATTTTAACTGGATTTGCTCATCTCAGTGGTATGTCGATTGGAATAGTAGCAAATCAACCTGCGGTTTTAGCAGGTGTCTTAGATATAAATGCTTCAGTTAAAGGGGCGCGTTTCGTCCGTTTTTGTGATGCATTTAATGTACCGATTTTAGTTTTAGAAGATGTTCCCGGATTTTTACCAGGAACGGAACAAGAATGGAATGGCATAATTCGACATGGAGCAAAGTTACTTTTCGCGTTTTGTGAAGCAACAGTTCCCAAAGTTACAGTGATCACACGTAAAGCATACGGCGGAGCTTACGATGTAATGAACTCAAAACATATCAGAGGTGATTTTAATTTTGCTTGGCCTTCAGCAGAAATAGCAGTTATGGGACCAAAAGGTGCTGTGGAAATTATTTTTAAAAAAGAGATTGCTTCAGCAGCAAATCCTGATGAAAAATTATCTGAAATGTTAAATGAATATGTTGAGAAATTCGCTAATCCGTATATTGCCGCTGAAAGAGGTTATATCGATGATGTGATAGTACCCTCAGAAACCAGGAAAAAATTGATTCAGTCATTTCAGTTATTAAAAAATAAGGTTGATAAGAATCCTAAAAAGAAGCATGGGAATATTCCACTTTGATTTAATATTTTACTTAATTCCTTATACTTGAATGTTTTATAGAAATTTGTTAAAAAAGTTCTTGATTTAGTTGTCCTTACATCTTATTTTTGTTTGTTTTCGAATTCAAAAAAAGGAGTTACAATGAGATTAAAAAAAGTACAGTCACTCATTGTTTCATTATCAGCTCTGATCTTTTTTTCATGCGGAGCCAATAAAGAAGCAACGACCCAAACTGAAACTTCACAACAAGAACAAACCGTCAAAAAAGGCGAGATAGTTTCTGAATTACTTGAACAAGCTCGTCAATACTATATTGTTGCTTTATCGAAACAGGAATCTAATAGTGTTTCAGAAGCAATAACAAATTATGAATCTGCACTTAGACTTATTAACAATTTGAGTTATTATCCGGGTGTTGATGAAAATGAAGCCTATAACGATCTCTCTAAAGCAATAATTGATGACTACCGTTATTATATCGATAGTCTTCCCGAACTCCCGGATAATGTCTCCTATGCAGCACTTGAAGAGTGGATGCAAAAATCTTTTCCTGATGTTGACTTTACATTACTCGAAAAACAATCGGTTAGTCAACGAATTGTAATTCCTGCCGATGTCCCACTTGAAATTAATCCCGTTGTTGAAAAATGGGTTGAATATTTCACCGGTAAAGGTAGAAAACATATGAATCTTTGGTTAGCACGATCAGGAAAATATTTTCCTATGATGACCAAGATTTTTGCCGAAGAACAAGTCCCTCAACAATTAGTTTATTTAAGTATGATAGAAAGCGGATTAAACCCCCGAGCGGTATCATGGGCTTCAGCTGTAGGATTATGGCAATTTATTAAAACTACCGGAAGAATGTATAATCTCAAATCTGACTTCTATTTTGATGAAAGAAGAGATCCTGAAAAATCTACTAGAGCTGCAGCAAGACATTTAAGAGATTTACATAATTCTCTGGGAGATTGGTATCTCGCTCTCGCTTCTTACAACGCAGGTGAGGGAAGAATTACTCGAGCAATAAAACGATCTGGTTCTAGAGATTTTTGGGAGATTCAAAAATTTCTTCCAAAAGAGACAAAGAGTTATGTCCCTCAATATATTGCTGCTTGTTTAATAGCAATGGATCCGGAAAAATATGACTTTATCGATATTAAATATGAAAAACCATATCAGTATGAAACAATAAAAGTTAATGAACCTGTCGATTTAACATATTTAGCTTCTGTGACTAATGTTGATGCGGAAATAATTCTAGATATGAATCCTGAATTAACACAAAACTCAGCTCCTGCTGGTTATCCAGGCGGTTATGACCTAAAAATTCCTATTGGAACTCAAAATGCATTCGCTTCTAACCTTACAAATATACCCGATCACGCAAAACGTAGTTTTGTTTATCATACTGTAAAAAAAGGAGAAACATTAGCCAAAGTTGCTGGTAATTATGGCATTTCAAGTAAAGAACTTGCAGATGCAAATAATCTGTCAACAAAAACAAAATTAAAGAGAGGAAACAAATTAAAAATTCCTTATAAAGGATCCTCCTCTGAATCAGATTTTGCATATAACACTAACACCACTTCAGCAGTTGAGGAGTCTTCTGATGAGTATGTTTCACCTTATGCAAATTTGGTAAATGGTAATAATACATCTCAAAATAATGATGATGTTGAGGTTATTGAAGCTGGAGAAATTGAAGTAGACACTGAAAGCCAAATTAAAACCATTCCTGAAATAGCTAAAAGTGTTGTTCCAGCTGGATTAGTACCAGTAACATATCATGTCAAGAAAAATGAAAGTCTATTGGCAATTGCTGATATGTTCAATGTACGTGTTAGTGATTTAAGAAACTGGAATGATATTTCTTATACTCAACCGATTAAAGTTGGACAAGAATTAAACATATACGTTCCACAAGAACAGAAGAATTTCTTTGCAAGTTATGATAATCAATCGAACTCAGAGAAGAAAACTTTAACTTCTCAAGAACCGAAAACAAAGAATAGTTGGTTTTATCATACTGTAAGAAGAGGTGATAATTTGTTCGGTATTGCAAATCGTTATAATGTAACTATAAACGATATTCAGCAATGGAATAACCTTCAAGGAACAGTTTTAGCTAAAGGCAAAAAATTAAAAATCAATACAGAGTCTTCTTCCTCGCAATTTGCTTCGGGAACTGTTGAATCTAGCACCAGGTCACAAAAATCTTTCAAATACAAAATTCGTCCCGGTGAATCATTAAGTGAAATTGCCGAAAAATTTGATGTAACAATTTCCCAAATACGAAAATGGAACAAGTTATCTTCAAACCGTATTAAGGCGGGTGCTAATTTAACTATACTTGGAGGTGGTCAAACAAATTCACTAGGAGACAATACTATAAAAACTCCATCAACGTTAAATGTTCATGTCGTTAAAGGTGGGAATACGCTCGGAAATATAGCTGACCTCTATAATGTTTCGGTTGCGGATTTGAGAAAATGGAATGACATCTCAGGTAATGTTATCAAAATTGGTCAAAAATTAAAAGTTTATAGTAATACTTCGCCATCAGACTATTCGAGTGAAAAACCGTCTAGATCTAAAAGTGTTGTAAAGAGTCATAAAGTTGTAAGGGGTGAATCACTTGACTCTATCTCAAAAAAATATGATGTTACTGTAAGTGAATTAAAGAAATTAAATAATCTGACAAGTAATAAAATTCTTGTCGGTCAAAAAATTAAAGTTAATTAAAGTTCTTTTATTGTTGATCTTTTAGGTGTTTACACCTTAGGGGTGCCAGTTATGGCTGAGATTATACCCTTTGAACCTGATCCGGATAATGCCGGCGTAGGAAGATAAGTTTTAGCCGTTTTTACCTCTTTGGTGAAAACGGCTTTTTTATTTTAGGAGTGTTTATGTCCAAAAAGATTATGATGTTAATTTTGCTGATTTCATTTCAACTCTTTTCACAAAGTAAGGGGACTCTAATTGTAAAAGTTATAAATGGGGTCACAGGTGAAGCAATCGAAAGAGTAAATATTCGAGTAGTTGGTAAAAGTGATTTCTATACGACGGATAAAACCGGAACAACTGAACCGATTGTATTAAGTTCAGATAATTATAATTTAGTAATTTCACATATTGGATTCAGGGATGTTAATCAATTAGTTACTGTATCGACTAATTTACGTTTTGATTTAACAGTTACACTTTTTCCTGAATCTATACCCCTAAGTGAAGTGACTGTTTCGGCAACCCGAGGGATTGAACGTGAATCACCATTTACATTTAGTAATTTTCCTGAAAAGGAATTAAATAAACAGGCTCTTATAAAAGATATTCCATTTTTGTTAAGTAATTTGCCATCAACCACGATGCATTCTGAAGGTGGTAACGGTTTAGGTTATTCATACTTGCGAATCAGAGGTTTTGACCAACGGAGAATTTCCGTACTAATTAATGGTATCCCACAAAATGATCCGGAAGACCACAATGTCTATTGGATTAATTTTTATGATCTTACTTCATCCTTGCAAGATATTCAAATGCAAAGGGGAGCCGGTGGTGCATTCTATGGACCACCTTCCATCGGCGGAACGATTAACTTAATAACAAAGAGTTTCTCAAATTCTCCATCATTAAATCTTGATGCAGGTTATGGAAGTTATAACACAAAAAAAATTTCATTGAGTTTAAATTCAGGGGTTGTAAATGAAAACTTTTTATTTTCGGTAAAAGGAACTCATGTTACTTCTTCGGGATATAGAGATTGGGCATGGACAAAATTCTGGCGATATTTTGTAGGTGCAACTTACTTTGATGAAAAACAGAATATTAAGTTAAGTTTTTTTGGAGGTCCGCAGGAAGATGGACTCGCATTTTATGGCATAAGTAAAGCAGCGAACAATGATTCTTATCTTCGAAAAGAAAACGCTAGCTCAAGGCTTAAAGATAAAGAGTACTTAAACTCGCCACAGATTTCACTCTTGCATGATTTCAATTTAACAGATAAAATAATTCTGCACAATTCAATTTTCTATTTATCAGGAGACGGTCATTTTGATTTTGATGGAACTTGGGGAACAGCTGATTATTTTAGAATTCCTGGTGATATAACAATTTCTTCTGACTTAATCATGCGTGCATACGTTAATAACGATCAATACGGATGGCTACCACGAATTGAATATACTCATAATTATGGTAGAACAATTGCCGGCGCTGAAGTGAGATTACATCGTTCACTGCATTGGGGAAGAATTCAAGAGGGGACAGGAATTCCCAAAATTTATAGTGGTAATTCCGATTATCACTTTTATGAATATTCAGGTGCTAAAAATATCTACTCGATATATCTTAATCATCTTCATAAAATTAAATCTAATTTATTCGCTTCAACTGATATAAGGTTTCTTTATCAACAATACAAGATATTTAATGAAAAATATGTAGAGAATGATTTTACAACCCCATACTTCTTTATACTTCCAAAATTTGGGTTAAACTATAATGTAAATGATAGTTATAGTATTTATGGAAGTTTTGGTTTAACTAAACGTGAACCGCCTTTAAAAAATCTATATGAAGCTGAATCTGCATCATGGGGCGTTGCTCCTCAATTTGAAACAAAACCTGATGGCAGTTTTGATTTTTCGAAACCGATTGTTAATGAAGAAAGTCTTTTTGATTATGAGTTAGGCGTCCGTTATACTTCTTCTTCACTGAAATTTACAGCAAACTTTTTCTGGATGGAATTTAATAATGAAATCGTTCCATCAGGTGGATTAGATGTATTCGGTCAACCGAGGGTTGGAAACGCTGAAAAAACAAGGCACATTGGTTTTGAATTTGAAACTCATGCAAATTTATTTTATAGCCTCGAAGGTGGATTTAATCTTACTGTCAGCAAAAATCGTTTTATTAGATTTACAGAATTTGATGACAATGGATTTCCTCAAGACAGAAGTGGAAACAGTATTGCAAATGCACCCGATTTAATAATGAATGGTAATCTAACCTATAATTATAAATATGGATTATTATCTTTATTTGTTCAGTATACTGGTCGACAATATGCTGATAATTCACAAAAAGCAGGAAACACTTTTGATGACCAAGTTACGGTCGATCCATATTTGATACTGAATTTTATTGGCTCTGTTAGTATTCCAATCTCTTCTGCAAACATATCGTTGCAATTCGAAGTTAATAATCTAACAAATAAAAAGTATATGATGAATGCATTCGGGCGAGATAACTTTTTCCCAGCAGCGGAGCGAAATTATTTCGTATCATTAAAAATTGGTATTCAATAATGAAAAAAAATGTAAATCTGAAGAAAGCGATCCTAGTAGTAAATGGAAGAAAGCCATCAAAAAAAATAATTGAAAAATTATTAAAGATTAATTATTCAACAATGATTGCTGCTGATGGTGGTGCTAATTTTTTATACGAGATGGGCATAATCCCTGATATAATAATTGGTGATTTAGATTCTGTATCAGAAGTAACTAGTCAAAAAATTAAAAAACCGACATTATTAATTAAATTGATGAGACAGAGCGATACAGATGTTGAAAAAGCAATTAAGTATTTAATTAAGAATAAGTTTACTCATGTAGCCTTGATTGGAGTTGATGGAAACAGAATTGATCACCTCCTTGGTAATTTGAGTATTGGATTAAAATATTTTAAAAGAATAGTAATCAATATAATTTCAGGCAAATCAATTATTAGTTTTGTCGGATCATCAACAATTATTTCTACTAAGAAAGATGATGAAATCTCAATTTTCAGTTTTGAGGAAAATGGGATAATATCTTCACAAGGACTTAAATATTCACTTGATGGACTATCACTTCTCTTTGGGCAACAGGACAGTATAAGTAATATTGCTCTAAATTCAGAAATGAAATTGGATATTAAATCTGGAAAATTCATGGTAGTACGTCCATTAAAAAGCTTTTTTGTTAATGATAACTCTTAGCAATTTAGATTATACCATTATACTAATCTTCTTTGCGATAGTATTATTTATTGGATTTTATTTTAGCAGAAAAGTCAAAAAGATAGATGATTTTCAACTGGGCGGTAGAAAGATTGGTCTATTACTTTTCATAATAACAAATGTATCTACCTGGTATGGAGGTATTCTCGGTGTGGGGGAATTTACTTATTCCTACGGAATTACTTCATGGGTAACACAAGGATTACCCTATTATATCTTTGCATTTATTTTTGCTCTTTTTTTTGCAGGCAAAATTCATTCAGCGGGATTATTTACAATTCCACAAAAACTAAAAATTGAATATGGTGAAACTACAGGTAAAATAGCATCAGTCTTTATTTTTTTTCTTGTTTCACCTGCTCCTTATTTATTAATGTTATCGGTAATCTTTCAGGCGATTTTCGGAATAACAAATTTCTGGGGATTAATTTTAGCAATTGCAATTTCAGTTCCTTATATGATTGTAGGTGGTTATAAATCTGATATTTATACAGATGTTTTTGAATTTTTCGTCATGTTCTTTGGATTTATCATAATACTATTATTCAGTGTAGTCTATTTAGGCGATTATAATTTCCTCTCGGAAAATCTACCTAAAAATCATCTTACTTTTTCCGGTGGAGTATCGCCACTATTTATTGCCGTCTGGTTTATGATAGCGCTTTGGACTTTTGCAGATCCAGGATTTCATCAACGAACTACATCCGCCAAAAACTCAAATGTAGCTAAATGGGGAATTATTTTATCAATTCCACTCTGGGCTTTGTTTGATTTCTTAACCACATCAACCGGGCTATATGCACGTGCGGTCATGCCTAATCTCGAACAACCATCATTTTCATATTTACTATTAGCAGAAAAAATATTATCACCAGGTTTTAAAGGATTGTTTTATGCGGCATTATTTGCAACAATTTTGTCCACGACAAACAGTTTTGTTTTTCTTAGTGGAACGACACTCGGAAATGATTTGATCGAAAAAAAAGAAGAAAGCAATTATAAGTCCAATTCAAGAATTGGTATGATAATAACCGCGGTATTTTCATTTCTAATTGCTTACTCCATACCATCAGTAATTGAAATATGGTACACAATCGGTTCAATATTTATTCCAGGTTTGATACTACTTGTCTTTGGTGCTTATATTAAAGGATTAAAAGTCTCTGAAGGATTTAGCATCGTTGAGTTATTTGGGGGTTGTTTTTCAAGTCTTATTTGGTTTCTTCTCCAAAAAAATGATATGGTAGATGAATCGGTTATAGAAATTGAACCTATGATCGTTGGGCTTTCAATAGCATTAATAATTCATCTGATCGGGATTGCACAAAAGAAAATCATTATTAAATCTTAATTCAATAATTACAAACCGATTCGAAATATTTTGTTTCTCTTAGCGCTAATAATTAACTTTGTTATTACAATTAAATTTTGGTGATAGAAATGAATAAATTTTCCGGTGTTGATTATTTTAATTTAGATACTCTTCTTGCAGAAGATGAAATAATGGTTCGTGATACGGTAAGAGATTTCGTTAGCGATGAAATAATTCCCGTAATTGAAGAATATAACCGCGAAGGTAAATTCCCTCAGTTCATAATTCCTAAAATGGCAGAACTTGGATTATTTGGTCCGACATTACCGTCAAAATATGGTTGTGCTGAGATGAATAATGTTGCGTATGGTTTGATTATGCAAGAGCTCGAACGCGGTGATAGCGGTGTTCGATCATTTGCATCTGTACAGAGTGCACTTGTTATGTATCCCATTTACACTTTTGGAAGTGAAGAACAAAAAGATTATTGGTTGCCTTTGCTTGCTAAAGGAGAAAAAATCGGGTGCTTCGGACTTACTGAACCTGATTATGGTTCTAACCCGGGAGGTATGGTGACAAAGGCTGAAAAAGTCGAAGGTGGTTACTTAATCAATGGTGCAAAAATGTGGATTACAAACGGAACTATTGCAGATGTTGCAGTCGTCTGGGCAAAAATGGATGGTGTAGTTCACGGATTTTTAGTGGAAAAAGGAACTAAAGGATATTCTGCTCCTGAAATGAAAGGGAAGCACTCTTTGAGGGCATCTGTAACATCAGAATTAATTTTTGAAGATGTATTTATTCCTGAGAACAATAAATTCCCTAATACATCAGGACTTAGAAGCCCGTTGATGTGTTTAAATCAAGCTCGATACGGAATTGCTTGGGGAGTTGTTGGTTCGATGATGGCTTGTTATGATTCTGCATTGAATTATGCTAAATCACGTAAACAGTTTAGCAGACCGATTGCCGGATATCAGTTAACCCAAGAAAAATTAGTTTTTTTTCTAACTGAAATAACAAAAGCACAACTATTAAATCTGCAATTAGGTCGCTTAAAAGATTCAGGTAAATTGAGATTTCAACAAGTATCGATGGCAAAAAGAAATAATTGTGAATTAGCTCTAGATATTGCAAGACAGTCACGTGAAATTTTGGGTGCTAACGGAATATTGGATGAATATCCGGTTATGCGACACGCAGCAAATCTTGAATCTGTAAAAACTTATGAAGGTACTCACGAAATGCACACCTTAATCATAGGTGAAGATATTACCGGAATAGCTGCTTTCGATTAAAAAATTAAAGACCACTTTATGTGGTCTTTTTTGTATATGTATTTTAATATTAAGTAAGGATTTATGAAAAACTCAAAAGTTATTTTTGAAGGACTTACATTTGACGATGTTTTGCTACTGCCTAGGAAATCTGAATACCTTCCACGCGAAGTAGATATCTCCACATATCTAACACCGCAAATCAAATTGAATATCCCATTTATCACGGCAGCAATGGATACAGTTACTGAAGCTGAAATGGCTATTGCAATTGCTCGTGAAGGGGGAATTGGAATTCTTCATAAAAATATGTCAATAGAAAGACAGTGTGAAGAGGTTGATAAAGTAAAACGTTCTGAAAGCGGGATGATTAGAAATCCGGTGACTTTAACTCCGGAGCATAGAGTTGCTGATGCAATGGCGTTAATGAAAAAATTCAGTATCTCTGGAATTCCCATTGTTGATGTGGCAGGTAAATTAGTCGGTATTTTAACAAACAGAGATTTGCGATTCCAACCTAATCAAAAACTAAAAATAAAAGACTTAATGACATCTGAAAATCTTATAACGGCTTCATTGGGGACAGATTTTACAAAAGCTGAAAAGATTTTACAACAATTCAAGATTGAAAAATTACCAGTGGTTGATAAAAATGGGTTTCTTAAAGGCTTGATAACTTTCAAAGATATTCAAAAGAAAAAGAAACATCCAAATGCCTCCAAGGATGAACATGGTAGATTAAGGGCGGGAGCAGGTGTTGGCATAACAACAGATACAATGGATAGGATTTCCGGATTAGTTAACAGTGGTGTCGATGTTATAGTTATTGATACTGCACATGGACATTCTATGGGTGTAATTAGAACTATAAAAGAAATTAGAAAAAAGTTTAAAGATATTCAGCTAATTGCTGGAAATATAGGCACTTATGAAGCGGCACTTGAACTTAGTTTATGTAAAGTTGATGCCGTCAAAGTTGGAATTGGTCCTGGTTCAATATGCACGACAAGGATTGTGACCGGTATTGGAATTCCTCAAATAACAGCGGTTTCAGAGGTTTATCGTGCTTTAAAAGGAAAGAATATTACAATTATTGCTGATGGTGGTATAAAACATACAGGGGATGTTCCAAAAGCAATTGCGGCGGGAGCAGATTCTGTTATGATTGGAGGACTTTTTGCCGGTGTAGATGAGTCACCCGGAGAAAAAGTTCTTTATGAAGGACGCAGTTTCAAAGTTTATCGAGGTATGGGTTCTATTGAAGCAATGAAACTTGGGAGTAAGGATAGGTATTTTCAGGATGTTGAAGAAGATATCAACAAACTTGTTCCTGAAGGAGTTGAAGGAAGAGTTCCTTATAAGGGACCTTTATCGGATACAGTTTATCAACTTATAGGAGGGCTAAGAGCATCTATGGGTTATTGCGGAGTAAAGAATATCAAAGAGTTAAAAGAAAAAACTAAATTTATTAAAATTACTTTGGCTGGTCAGCGCGAGAGTCATCCACATGATGTTACGATTACTAAAGAAGCTCCAAATTACCACAAATGATAAAAAATGATTTTTTAAATATTCGTCAAAATAAACTGAAGAGATTAAAAGATGAATTTGAATTAAATTCAATACTACTTTCATCACCTTCTGCTAAAAAATATTTGATAGATATCGAAGTTGAAAATTCTCTTTTTATTTATGGTAATGTAAAATTACTTCTAATCTATCATAAAATGTTTCAAGAAACTGTTTTTGATGACTCATGTGATTTTGATAGGATTGTAATTTCGCAGCCATTGTTATCATTTCTAAAGGGAAAAAGTATTCTAAGCGGTCGAGTTGGGATTGAGGAAGATCACTTGACAGTTTCATTTGTAAAGTCATTAAAAAGAATATTTCCAAAAATTAAGTTCGTAGATATTAGTGAAAGAATTTCTCATCTAATAGGTATTCATGATGAGGAATCGATAAGTAGATTCAAGAAAGCCTCATCAATAAGTCAAAAGGTTTATCATACAATTCTGAGTGAGATTGCCCCCAATGTTACTGAGTTTGATATTGCTCAGGAGATCGTTTATCTTATTAAAAAATATGGTGGGGAAAGTGAATCGTTTTCACCGATAGTTGCATTTGGAAAATCTTCATCACAACCTCATTATGTACCACAGCTGAAAAAGATGGGGAAGAATAAACTAGTTCTTATAGATTTTGGAGTTATGTACAAAGGAATTTGTAGTGATATTTCACGAACAATTTTACTATCGGAAAATAAAGAAATATTTAAATCTTATTTAATTGTAAAAGAAGCTTTAACTGAAGTCGAAAAATTAATCAAATCGGGTCTACACGTTGCTGATTTGGATAACTCTGTTCGAAAAATTTTTAAAGAATACAATTTGGAAGAAAATTTCATTCACTCTCTTGGTCACGGTATTGGCTATAATGTTCACCAGAATCCACGAATATCATACCAGTCAAATGAGGTATTGGAGGAAAACCAGATTATCGCCATCGAACCGGCTTTATATTTTTCCGGCAAATTCGGAATAAGAATTGAAAATAATTACTTAGTTACAAAAAATGGATCACTCAATCTCACAAACTATTAGAGAATAATGTTCAAAGTTTTAGTTATTGCATACTATTTTCCGCCGAGCGGTTTAAGCGGAGTCCAGCGTACACTTAAGTTTGTTAAATATATGCCTCAGTATAACTGGGAGCCTACAGTTTTAACTACTGAATTAACAGGTTATTATGCTCATGATCATTCGTTGCTAAATGATATTAAAGATAAGCCGGTTAAAGTTGTACGTGTTAAGGGAAGAGAGGTTAACTCACTTCTCGCCAAAAAAGGGACAATTAAAATGCCCGCTGAATTTGTCAGAAAATTTCTTAGCAGATTAAGCAGTATTTTTTTTATTCCAGATAATAAAAAATGGTGGTGTAAAGCGGCTTACCTAAAAGCAAAAGAATTAATCGAAGAAGAAAAATTTGATCTTATTTTTGTAAGTGGTCCGCCATTTTCAACATTTAATCTAGGAGTTCAATTAAAAAAAGAATTTAGCATTCCTTTGGCAATTGATTACCGTGATTTATGGTTTGGTTATCATTTTGCATTTTATGCCTCTCCCTTTCACAAAATTGCAATTAAACGTATGGAATATGCTGCATTAAAAGCAGCAGATTTTATAACAGTCACGAATAGACGAATAAAAGAAAAATTGATGGAGTACTATAAGTTTATCACTTTTAATGATATAATGATTCTTCCTCATGGTTATGATCCGGAAGATTTTACTAATG
>JAGUXE010000355.1 GCA_020061995.1 Ignavibacteriales bacterium
ATGAATCTCTAAGATTGTTTGAAGCCACATTATTACCCACATGATTCAACTATTCTGACTGTTAATTGCCATACGGCAAGCATTTTTATTTTTTGCAAAGAAAAACTTCTTATTAAAAAGAAAAATTTGCAAATTTTGTTAAAAAATCGACTTTAACGTCTAAAATCGAATTAGTTTTCCCCTATTTCTTGGCACTTAATATGTTCATATTCCTATTGATAAAAGAAGAATTATAATGTCAGTTGGAATTATAAATACACTCGAAGACAGATGTAAAAGATGTTATTCATGCATTCGTGAGTGTCCTGCGAAGGCAATTAGGGTGATGAATGGTCAAGCGGTTGTCTTAATCGAAAGATGTATTGCTTGCGGACATTGTGTAAAAGTCTGTTCGCAAAATGCAAAAATAATCACGACCTACATTCCAATTATCAAGCGTAGAATTAACGAAAAATCTAAAATGATTGCTGTTATTGCCCCATCTTTTGCAGCCTCCTTTCCATCTAATTATTCCAAATTCACAACCGGATTAAGAGAACTCGGTTTCGAAAAAGTTATTGAAACATCTTTTGGAGCTGATTTAATAAGCAATTTGTACATTGAAGATCTGGAAAATAATAAAGGCGGAACAATTATCAGTTCAAGTTGTCCTGCTGTATATGGTTTTATTCAAAAATATTTTGTTGAACTTGTTCCGAAACTAGCAAAAATAGTTTCACCAATGGTTGCAATTGGCCGTTATATAAAAGCTAACTTAGGAGAAGACTACTTTATTGTTTTCATAGGTCCATGCATTGCAAAAAAAGAAGAGTTACAGGATGAGGAAGTTAAAGATGCTTTGGATGCAGTTCTAACTTTCGATGAAATTAAAGAACTATTTTTTGAGTATAATATCCATCTAGATAATCTTGAAGCCTCGCCATTTGATCCACCACATTCATATATGGGAAAACTTTATCCTCTTGCCGGTGGATTGCTAAAGACCACAAATCTTCCCGATGATTTACTTGAAAAGGAAATTATTGTTGTAGAAGGCAAGAATAAAGTTGTAGAAATTATAGAGGAACTATCGCAAAATCAAATAAATGCCCGTTTTGTTGATATACTTTTCTGTGAAGGTTGTATTAGCGGACCTGCAATAGATACAGAAATGAATTACTATTCAAGACGAGCCAAAGTGGTTAAGTATATTAACGAAAGTATAAACCAAACCGAAAAACAAGTTTGGAAGAGTGATGTTTATAATAGTAGAAATTTGAATCTTAGGAGGAAATTTACTTCTAAAAATCAAAGAAGAGCTATCCCAGATGAAATGACTATCAACAAGTTGTTAGCTGAAACTAATAAACTCTCTGGGGCAGAACAGCTTAATTGTGGGGCTTGTGGTTATGCAACTTGCCGCGAATTTGCAATTTCCATCGGTAAGGGTTTAGCTGAAAAGGAGATGTGCCTCCCATATTTAATTGATGAATTGCAAACAGCATATGAGCATCTTAAAACAACTCAAGAGCAGCTTCATAATGCAGAAAAACTTGCTTCGATAGGTCAATTAGCTGCGGGTGTTGCCCATGAAATAAATAATCCTCTCGGCACTATTATGTTATATTCATCGTTAATTGAAAAGGAAGTTGATAAGATTTCAGAAGGGAAGAACCCGGTAAAAGAGGATTTGGACCTTATTTTAAATGAAGCTAAAAGATGCAAAAATATTGTTTCCAACCTTCTAAATTTTGCACGTCAAGGTAAATTAAATATTTCGAAAACCGATTTATCATCAATTCTAAAAAAATTAATAAAAATAGTTTCGATGAATCCGAATTATTCAGATATCGAGATTAAATTCAGTGATGAATTGCTTCATGAGTTTATTGATGCTGATAAAGAGCAATTGGAACAAGTTTTTTCAAATGTAATTGGAAATGCCTGTGAAGCGATGTTGTCGTCTGATAAAAAAGAGTTTAAAATCAGATTATATGAACATTCCAATATGGCAGTAATAGATTTCCAAGATACCGGTTGTGGAATTCCGGATGAGTTTAAATCTAAAGTGTTTAGCCCATTTTTCACTACAAAAGAAATGGGTAAAGGAACCGGGCTTGGTTTAGCAATCTCTTATGGGATTATTAAAATGCACAAAGGAGAAATATATTTTAATAGTCAACCTACAAAAGGGACTCTATTCACAATCAAGCTCCCGTTTAATCTTTCCTTATCTACAAATCAATTTAATTAGAGAGTATAAAATGAAAAAAATAAATAAAATATTACTAGTTGACGATGACCTTGATATATTAGAGCAAACCAAAGTGATGCTTCAGAGTAGAGGTTATAATGTAATAGAAACTGACAATAGTGAAAATGCATGGAAGTTATTTCAAGAACATAAGCCGGATGCAGTCGTACTTGATTTAATTATGGAAGAACATGATACAGGATTTATCCTGAGTTACAAAATTAAAAAAGATCCCTATGGAAAAACTATTCCTGTTATTGTTGTAACCTCCGCGACATATGTTACCGGTTATAAATTTGATTCTTCTACAAGTGAAGAAAAGGAATGGTTAAAATGTGATGCGGTTTTAAATAAACCGGTCAACATTGAGGATCTCATTAAAAAATTCGATTCATTTACTGAAAAAAAGTAAAATGGTTTTATTTTGATGAATAGTATTGATAATCTCAAACCCAAAGTAATCATTATTGATGATGAGGATGCTCTACGATTGGGTGTAAAAAAACTTCTCGAGATGGAAGGTTACGATGTCACAACTGCTGCAAACGGTACTGACGGAATAGCTCTCGGAATCAAAGAAGATTTTGATCTTGCGATTATCGATTTAAAGATGCCTGATATCGATGGCATAACAGTTTTACAGCATATTCGTGAAAGTCGTCCGAATACTGTCTGTTTTATTGCTACTGCTTATGCAAGTTATGACTCTGCTGTTCAAGCCACAAAAATAGGATCACAGGGGTATATCCCAAAACCTTTCTCGGCTGAAGAGTTACTTAATCATCTCCGCTTAGGTTATGAAAAAAGAAAACTAATTCTAGAAACAGAAAGACTTCGTGTTGATCGTGAAAACCGTTTACTTGAATTATCCTTTGAGAGAAGCAGACTAAATACAATAATAAATTCAATCGACGATGGGGTATTGGTTGTTAATCGTGACGAACAAGCGGTTTATTTTAACTCGTCTGCATTAAAATACCTTAATCTTCACGAAATTTTTCTTGGTGAAAGTATAGCGGATATTCTTCCACCTAAAATACGAGAAGTTATTGAAATTCACTTTGATAAACCTGATAATGATTCAAAATCATATTCAGAACAAATTGAACTTTTACCTGAGGAAAAACTTTTTGTTCAAGCAACAACAACTCGAATTTCTAATCATGATGGTTCGTTAGCCGGTGTTGTACTTGTACTCAAAAATATTTCTGAGTTTAAAAGAGTTGAATTCATTAAATCTCAATTCGTTTCGATGGTTGCACATGAACTTAAGGCTCCAATAGCGGCTACAATAGGTTTTTTAAATCTTTTACTCCAGAGTGAAATTGAACTTTCTGTCGATCAAAAAACAGATTTTTTAAAAAGATCAAATGTGCGACTTAGCTCGCTTCTCTCGTTAGTTAATGATTTATTGGATATTTCAAGAATTGAAATGGAAACGGTTGTTAGAGAAATTAAAGAAATTTCTCTTAAAGATATTGTCACAGATGTAATTCAACTTTTCAATGTCGATATAACTAAAAATAATCTGACTGTTGTTTTTAATTGCGAAG
>JAGUXE010000240.1 GCA_020061995.1 Ignavibacteriales bacterium
TATTGCACTTTACCCCGTGTAATATTCTTAATATTAATTATAAAGAGATAGGCGGTTTTACTTATATTTCTTAAAAACAGTATTAGTTTTATTTATTACACGGGGTGAAGAGATGCGTGAAACTAATTATTGGTGTCGAATAGTCAAAGAAATAAAAAATTCTGATGGTGAGTTAGAGTATTTATTAAAAGAATCAGTAGAGTTAAAAAACATCTTAGGAGCAATAAGCTCTAAATCAATGAAGCGCAATAACTAATCATTTTTTTTAATTTATCCTTTATCATTTAACCTTTAACCTTTATAATTTGTAAGTAGATTATTTGTAACCGGCTTAGCCGATAAATTGCGATTTTATAATATTGCTGAGGGTTCGATTCATGAATGTAAATATTATTTAATCTTAGCAAAAGATTTAGGTTATAGTGATAATTCAAAAGAAACTAATTTACTAGAAGAAGTATCAAGATTACTCGGTTCATACTCACAAAGAATTAAAAATTCAAGAAACGCTTCTTAATACTTGCTTCTTAACCTGTCCGCCGTCTTTTGGGCGGATTCTGACTTCTTACTTCTTAGCCTATCTGCCGATATTTAGAGTTTGATAGTCTTGCAAATGAGCAAGATTCTACCCTTATCAATTGCTAATTATTGCATATTGTGCTGAATAAAGTTAAATATTTGAATCGAAATTTTATCTACAATTTTAATAATGAGGACACTCTCCAATGAAATTTATTAAAACAGCAATACCGGATGTGGTTATTATTGAACCTACGGTGTTTGAAGATGAGAGAGGATATTTTTTCGAGAGTTTCAGACAAGATCTTTTTGAGAAGGAAATTGGTAAAATAGTTTTTCTCCAAGAAAATGAATCAAAATCTGTGAGAGGGACTTTGAGAGGTTTACATTACCAATTACCCCCATTTGCTCAAAGTAAATTGGTTCGTGTTACTGAGGGAAAAGTGTTGGATGTGGCAGTTGATATTAGAAAAAATTCCCCCTTCTTCAGTAAACATGTTGCAATTGAATTATCTGCAGATAATAAAAGGCAGTTGTTTATTCCGCAAGGATTTGCACATGGATATCTTGTGTTGAGTGAGATTGCCATATTTCAATATAAAACTGATAATTATTATTCTAAGACTAGCGAACGCGGTATTATTTACAATGATTCCTTGCTAAATATTGATTGGGGTATTACAGAAGGATTTTCTTTCCTCTTATCCGAAAAAGATAAGCAAAACTCTTCTTTTGCGCTAGCGGAAATTTTCGACTAAATCATTTAGACTATCATTTACTAATGAGACTATTTTGTTCGTTTTTTCTTTTAGGCATGATACTTTATTTTTTTTATTGTAGGAATTAAAAATCAAAGTATTTGATAGTCTCTTGCAGTTGAATACACTATAAAAGATGACTAAATCCAGATAATTGTAGTGGTACTGAACATAGCTGTAATTCACAAATAGCTGATATGTCAGAATAATGGTTTAGAGATAGATCCTGTAAAAGTGGTTAATCGATGCATGGGAGAGTATTGCTTTCTGAAGTATGTCAGGTAAAAAAAAATTATTTTAAATCATTGGAAATTCAAGATCCTCTGACAAGAATAAAATATCAAATATGATTACTGACATTTGTTTTGTCCAATTTTAGGAATTATCAATCATTAATGAGTAACTAGGCTAAACCCTATCTCATATTCAAAAAAGTGGTAGCTATTATGAATAAAATATTAATCACCGGGGCAGCCGGTTTTATCGGATCACACTTGACGGAATTGTTAGTGGAAAAAGGTTTTGATGTCAAAGCTTTTGTCAGATACAATTCGAAAAATCATTGGGGATGGCTCGAAGATTCTGAGGTTAAGGATGAGGTTGAGGTTGTTACGGGAGATGTTAGAGACTACGATTCGATTTATAACGCAATGCAAGGTTGCACAACTGTTTTTCATTTAGCCGCATTGATAGGGATCCCATATTCTTATGTTTCACCAAAAGCTTATATCGAAACTAATATAACCGGGACATATAATGTTTTGCAAGCTGCCAGAGAATTAAATTTGGAACAGGTTTTGGTAACTTCCACAAGCGAAACTTATGGAACAGCTCAATATGTTCCCATTGATGAAAAGCATCCAATGGTTGGTCAATCACCTTATTCTGCTTCGAAAATTGGTGCAGATCAAATTGCGATAAGTTATTATCGTTCTTTTAATCTGCCGGTAAAAATTGTTCGCCCTTTTAACACTTACGGGCCAAGACAATCTGCCAGGGCCATCATTCCAACAATCATTAGCCAGGTATTAAGCGGTAAAAAGGATATTAATTTAGGTAATCTAACACCAACTCGTGATTTAACTTTTGTGAAAGATACAAGTAAAGGTTTTTATGAAATTTCTAAATCTGAAAGACTTTTTGGTCAGGTTACCAATATCGGTATGAGTGAAGAAATTTCAGTAGGTGGTTTGGTTAAAAAAATTGCTGATTTAATTGGAGTGGAGATTAAAGTAACTACAGAAGAACAGAGAATACGCCCTGAACATAGTGAAGTTGAAAGGTTGTTTTGCAGTAATGAACAACTTGTTAAAAATACAAATTGGAAACCTGAATATAATCTCGACGTAGGATTAACAGAAACCATTAGATGGATGAAAAAAAATCTTTCAAATTATAAACACAATATTTATAATGTTTAAGGAAATTTCTATGAATCCCGTTATTGAAATAGCCGGAAGAAAAATCGGATTGGATTTTGAGCCTTTAGTTATAGCTGAATTGGGTATAAACCATGGTGGATCTTTAGAATTGGCAAAAATCATGGTAGATGCAGCAGCAGAAGCCGGTGTAGAAGTAGTGAAGCATCAAACACATATTGTCTCCGATGAAATGAGCAGCGAAGCCAAAAAAGTGATCCCGGGACACACCAAAGAATCTATCTATGATATCATTGCATCATGTGCATTAAATGAGACAGATGAAAAAGAATTGCAGAAGTACATTCAGTCAAAAGGGATGATATTTATATCAACCCCTTTTTCACGAGCAGCGGCAATACGATTGGAATCTATGGATGTTCCTGCATATAAAATTGGCTCCGGGGAGTGTAATAATTATCCACTATTAAGGCATATCGCTGAGTATAGGAAGCCAATCATTTTATCGACCGGCATGAATACTATTGAGAGTATTAGTAAAGCTGTCAAAATATTTAGAGAATATAAAATTCAATTTGCATTATTGCATTGTACTAATGTTTATCCGACACCACCGGAATTAGTTCGGCTTAATGCATTAAATGAACTTAAAGAAAATTTCCCGGATGCTGTAATCGGATTATCTGACCACACAACAACGAATTATCCTTGTATTGCTTCAGTAGCGCTGGGCGCTTCAATACTCGAAAGGCATTTTACCGACACTATGGAGCGCATCGGTCCTGATATAGTCTGTTCTATGGATAAAATTGCATGTGAAGAATTGATTAAAGCGACCAAAATTGTAAAACAGGCAAGAAACGGAAAAAAAGGACCAGTTTCTGCCGAAAAACCTACTATTGATTTCGCTTATGCTTCAGTAGTAACTATTAAAGAGATTAAAAAAGGAGAGAAATTAAGTTCTGAGAATATTTGGGTTAAAAGACCGGGGACGGGAGAAATAATAGCAGAAAA
>JAGUXE010000397.1 GCA_020061995.1 Ignavibacteriales bacterium
TCAATTAAAGAAGTTAATTTTTCATCGAGTTTGTAAGAACTTTTTATCTCTGCAATTATCGCTGGGATGCTTTTTTCAGATTGGAGCTTCGAAACAATAAACCCCGATATTTCTGAAGTAGTAGAAATCTTCGATTCTTTTAAAATTACATTTTGTGCTATATATAATTCCTCATAAGAAGTCTTTAACTGATCCAGTTGTCTTTTAAGTTCATCTTGCAGAAGCGCATTCTCAATAGCAATTCCTGTACTTGCTCCCATCGCACTTAGGAACATGGCATCTTCCTCATTGAAGTTCCCTGACTTTTTATTAAGAATTTGAAAGACACCCATTATTTCGCCATGTAGATTCTTCATAGGGAGGCAAAGGATGTTTCTAGTTACAAATCCTGTTTGTAAATCCACTTTTCTGTTAAATTTTGGATGAGAGTATGGGTCATCAATAATTTGAGTTTCTCCTGAAGCCGCTACCTCGCCTGCAATCCCGGATTCAATCGGTATTCTAATTTCCTTAGTCTCAAGTCCTATTCCTGTTCTTGACCATAATTGTTTATTCTGTTTATCAACAAGAAAAAGTGTGGCTCGTTCAGCATTAATAGCTTCAGCAGAAAGTAAAACAATCTGATCAAGAAGATCATCAAAATTCCTATTTGCATTAAGGCTTTTAGAGATTTCAAATAGGATAGAAAGCTTTTTGTTTTCGTAATGAATATCTTTCGGAATTGTAGGTTTAAGTTCTGCCTTGTCTTCTTTTGTGAGAATTTTTTGAATTCGTATAGTAAAGCCATCTAAATCAAAAGGACGAAGAATAAAATCTCTAATTTTATTCCCAAAGACAATTTCTTTGGTATCATAAAAATATGAAGAGACGATAACAATAGGAACTTCACCCATAAGATGATGAATTTGATCAACAAATTCTATCTCAGTCATTATTGGTTGCAAAATTTCAATAATTATTAAATCAGGCTTGATTTCTAGCAACGGACCAAGTGTACCTAATGACTTACTCTTTACTTGAAGAACGTATTCAAACTTTGATGCAAATGCGAGGTAAAGTGATTGACTTTCACTGCTCTCGGAAAAAGCAATAATCTTCTTTGGGAAATTCATTTTTCCTCTTTTTTTTGTGGAAACTTATAAAAAGTATTGATGATTTCCAATTTAATAAATTTGTAGGAAAATTCATTTAGTAGGACTTCTAGAGAAATAAAGGCTCCAACGATTCGGGAAAATGGTTCTAATATATAAGTTAGAAACTATTTAAAATAGATTTGATGTCGAATTCTGAAATTTCTGAATCGGAGTTATTCGTTTTGTATTGTGAAATTTCCTTAAATAATTGTTCTTTAGTAGAATAATTACTTAAATAAAAAATTCGAACATGGTTACGATGATTGATAATCCAATTGAGGATGGTTTTCATTTTTTCAAGATCCTCATCAGTGGGAACAAAGGTATTGTAAATTGAATTTTGGAAATAATCATCTAAAGATTTATCAAAAACATCTTCATTATTCAATAAATACTTTTTTATAACAACTTTTCCCTCTAAAAGCAAAAGATAATCTTTAAGGTAATTGAAACCGGTAACTTCAATTAATACATTTGCTTTATTAATCGGTTCTTGAAGTAATGATGATTTATGAATCTGGTTTAAAATAAGAGTAAGAATTTCTTTTATCTCAGCTGCTTTTTCAAATTTTAATTCATCCGAATATTCTTTCATTTTTTTCAATAAACGATTTACTGCTGTTTGGTGTTTTCCGAAAAGAAGTTCATAGACTTTAAAAAGTTCATCGTTGTAAATTGATTTATCGCCATTTAAACATGGTGCGGTACAACGACCGATTTCCGCGAGAAAACATCCCTTATGTTGTTTAAATTCTTTCTCATCGCATTCACGAATTGAAAATGTTCGGTCGATAACGTCAACAATTTTTTGCGCCTTTTTTTTGGATACAAATAAGCCGAAATAGTCATCACCATCGTATGAAAAATTATTTGTAATGGATACTTTTGGAAAATCGTTAGTTACATCAAAACGGAGGTAATATTTTGAACTGAATTTTTTTAATAGTGTATTAAACCTTGGTTTGAAAGCTTTAATCATTTCAGCTTCTGTAAGAAGTGCTGTCAATTCAGAATTCGTTGTTTCGGTTTTTAATCTACTAGCTTTTAATAATATTTTCTTACTTTTTTTTTGTGTTGAATCTGTAAGATAAGATTTAATTCTCTCTCGAAGAGATTTTGCTTTCCCGATATAAATGGGTTCCAATTTTGAGTTTAGGAAATAATATATTCCCGGATTTTCCGGAATCGCAATTAAATCATTATTCATTCTTTTTGATAATTTTGGTTTTGAAACTGTTGTACCGGGCAAGAACTGAAATTCTATAAGTTGTTTAACGTTTTTTATGTCAAAATCATCATGTAATATTTTGATAATTCGATTTAATATTAATGCAGTAGTCTCAGCATCTCCGGTAGCTCTATGTGAATCAATCGGTTTTATATTAAAATAGTGAGCCAAGTTACCTAATGATCTACTTTTTAGTTGAGGGAATAATCGTCTTGCAATTTTTAATGTACATACTTGAAGAGGTTTAAAATCCTCAACACCTGCTAATCTTAATTCGCGCTTAATAAAACTCATATCAAATTGTAAATTATGCCCAACAACAATAGAATCATTTAGAAATTCTGAAATGTCATAAGCCACATCTTCAAAAAAAGGAGCATCATAAACGTCGTCATCTGTTAATCCGGTGATATTTGTGATATACATCGGGATTGTACGACCGGGATTGATAAATGAGCTATATTGATCAATAATAACATTATTCTGAACTTTTATTATACCGATTTCAATTATATTATTCGTAGATGCACTCAATCCTGTTGTTTCAACATCTAAAACTGAATAGCATGCATCAAAAGGATTAAATTCGAGTATATCGTCAAAATTCATAAAACATCAAATAGGGAGATCATTTAGTAGAATAATTGTTAATTAATCAATCTTTTAGTTTACCTCTAATTTAGATATATTCACTCTCAAATTATTAGGAATTATGAATACTTTAAATCTTCTCTTTATCGGTGATATTATAGGCAAACCCGGACTTGATTTTGTTCAAACATGGTTACCAAGTTTAATCCAAAAATACAAAGCTGACGTTGTAATTGCTAATGGTGAAAATGCTTCAGACGGGAAAGGGTTAACTTCGAAAGAAGGGGAAGTTTTATTCAACTTAGGTGTCAATGTAATAACCGGTGGAAATCATACGTGGGATAAACATCAATCACAGGAATATATTAGAACTGAACCAAGAGCCTTGAGACCTCTTAATTATCCAAAAGGGGCGCATGGTAACGGATACTATATATTTAATTCTAAACTTGGAAAAATAGCGGTTATTAATTTGCAAGGACGCACATACATGGCGTCAATTGATTGTCCTTTCAGAACAGCAGATTGGGTATTAGCAAAAATTAAAAGTGAAACAAATTTAGTTTTTGTGGACTTTCATGCTGAAGCTACTGCAGAAAAAATTGCAATGGGACTTTATCTTGACGGTAAAATAAGTGCAATTGTTGGAACTCATACTCATATCCAAACTTCGGATGAAAAAATATTATCCAAGGGAACTGGCTATATTACTGATGTAGGAATGTCAGGTCCTTATAATTCTGTTATAGGAATGAAAGTTCAAGCAGCAATTAATCGATTCTTATTCCAAACTCCTCAAAAATATGAAACAGCTGAGGGAGATGTGCATATAGCAGGAATGTTTTTTAAGATAGATATTAAAAGTGGGAAAACAGTAGGAGTCGAAAGAATATTTTTCCCGGATTTTGAAAAATCAATCGAGTTAAATAATGCAGATAATTGACGGAAAAAATGTTGCTTCTGAAATACGCAACGAACTTAAAGTACAAGTTGATTTATTAAAGGAAGCAGGGAAACAAGTTCCCGGACTTGTAGCGATTTTAGTTGGTGATAATCCAGCTTCAAAAGTATATGTGAATAGTAAATCTAAAGCATGCAATGAAGTGGGTTTTATATCAGCCATCGAAAAATTAGATGAGAATATTACTCAATCTGAATTAATCCAGATAATTAATTCATATAATGAAAATAAAAATTATCACGGAATTTTAGTTCAACTGCCATTACCAAAGCATATAAATGAAAGTGAAATTATTAATTCAATTTCGCCCTTAAAGGATGTTGATGGTTTCCATCCGATAAGTGTTGGAAATCTTGTGATTGGAAATGACACCTTTGCACCATGTACACCGGCAGGAATTCAGGAGTTATTGAAGCGGTATAAAATTGAAACTAAAGGGAAACATGTTGTCGTAGTAGGTAGAAGTAATATAGTAGGCAAACCTATAGCTATTATGCTTCTTCAAAAGAAAGAGAACGCCAACTCAATTGTTACAATTTGTCATTCAGCAGCAGATATTGCTATTTACACGAAGCAGGCGGATATTTTAATTGCTGCATTAGGTGTACCGAATTTCATCAAATTAGAGATGATAAAGTTAAATGCAGTAGTTATTGATGTTGGAATTAACCGTATTGAAGATAAAAATAGTCCGAAAGGTTATCGAATTGTGGGGGATGTTGATTATGAAAACGTTGCCCCATCAACGTCTTATATAACACCGGTTCCCGGTGGAGTTGGTCCTATGACAATAGCGATGTTATTAAAAAATACTTTAAAAGCTTATAATAATTTAAGATAAGAAATATGAACTCGTCAAAAGTACAAAAAGTAGTTTCGCAAGTATTTATGGAAAAAGCCTTACGCGATTTTTATTGTCAGGGCGATTCTTGCAAAGGTTGGGAAACAAATGTTATAACACAACCAATTGCAGTTAAAAATATTGTTGAAGTTGGAGCTGATAGAATCTCTGCAGGAATCGGAGTAGGCGATCATCTCTCAGAAATAAGTTTAGCAAGGATGATTGATCATACAATGCTAAAGCCCGAGGCTACTCCTGAAGAGATTACAACGCTTTGTAAAGAAGCGGCTAAATATCTTTTTGCTTCTGTCTGCGTTAATCCTTCTTATGTGAAGCTTTGCTCTAATTTATTAAAAGGTACAAAAGTTAAAGTTTGTACTGTTATCGGATTTCCTTTGGGATCCAACACAACTAAAATCAAACGGATGGAAGCCGAGGAAGCTATTGAAAACGGTGCTCAAGAAATTGATATGGTAATCAATATTGGTCATCTTAAATCAGGCGACTACGATTACGTATTTGATGATGTTAACCAAGTTGTACTTGCAGCAAAAAGAAAAAGGGTGATAACAAAAGTTATTCTAGAAACAGCGCTACTGGATGATAAAGAAAAAGTGGCCGCATGTATGATTTGTAAAAAAGCCGGTGCAGATTTTGTAAAAACTTCGACAGGCTTTTCAAAAGGTGGAGCAACTGTTGGCGATATTTCACTAATGAAATATGTTGTCGGTTCTTCGATTGGTGTGAAAGCATCCGGTGGAATTCGCTCGAAAGAAGACGCGGAAGCTATGATTGCTAGTGGTGCCGATCGAATAGGTGCAAGTGCGAGCGTTAAAATTGTCCTTGGTGAAAAATCTGAGTCTACATATTAACTTAACAGATTTTTCAAAGCTAAAATGATTTTAGATGTAATTGTACACAAAACCGATGATGGATTCACAGCTGAA
>JAGUXE010000351.1 GCA_020061995.1 Ignavibacteriales bacterium
ATAAATAACTTGTCAAGAATTTTAATGCAAATTGTTTAATTATTAAGGATTAAAATAATACTTTTAAGTTAATATTTATTCTTCTTCAAATAAATCTTCTTTCTTAAACATTCTCAAAATAGCTGAAAGTGAAAAAAATCCCAAAAATGAACCAGTTAACAATGCCCGGTTTGAGTCGAAATTAGAAATAGAAAAATATTCAAGAGTAACGTCAGTTAAAACAAAAAAAAGACTTATTACGAATAAATATTTAAAGTTGAATTTTTGAAGAATATTTTTTGGAATGAAGAATGCAGGTAACCCTCCGAAATAAATTCCAGTACATCTTGCACAAACATGAAAATAAAGATGATTAAAAGTTATCGATCTTTCTGGAAGTTGATGACATAAATTACCATATACGAAATGTGAAAATGGTTCTATTACATGTAACAGCGAAGAATTGGGGAAGAGTGTATGAATAGAAAAACCTGCAATCCATATCAACAACAAAATAAAACCAATTATTCTGATTATTGTGAAGTTGCTGAGTTTTAGTATCTGTCCTAAAATATTCAATCTATTCTAACTATTTTTTGAAAAATAAGGATTGTATTATGGGTTAGAATTAATAGTCTATCATTTATCATTAAAGCTGATTTTATCTCATTATTAAACTCAAAACTATTTAGATCGAGTGGGATCTCATCAACATTATTTAAGTAAATATTTTCTTTTGAAGAAAAGATCAAAAGACCGGATGAAAATTTAATATCAGATAATCGAAATGATAATCGTTTCTTACTGATTCCATTTCCAAATTCATCAAAAACAATAATAGACTTTCCATCTATAATAAAAATTTTACCATCGGGAGTAATCGTCATTTTAGTAGGATTTGATAAAGCATAACTTCCTGCATCATAACTACCGAATGAATGAGAAAACTTACCGAATAAATCGTATTTAATTATTCGTTTGTTTTCTGAATCAAGAATGAAAAAATCTCCTTGGAGGTTTGTTAAACATGAAACGGGAAAACCAAAAGATTCTTCAGTCTCCTTTAAATCGCGTTTACCGAAGGAGGAAACAAAATTCAGATCTTTATCAAATAATTGAATTCTATGATTATTATAATCAGATACTAATATATTCAAGCCGGATGAGAAAATCGAGATAGGATTATCAAAAGAATTTTTCTCCCAACCATAACCTCCAGTTGTTTTATGAACTACTCCGTTTGTATCAAGTTTTATGATTTCATTTCTAGCAGCATCAGTTATGTAGATATAGCCTAGCGGACTGAAAGTGAAATCCGATGCATCTTCAAAGTTGCCAATCCAACCGGAATATTCAAATGATTGTGAAAATAATTGAATTGAAAAAAGAAAGAATATTGTTATGATATTTTTTGTCATCTTTAAAGGTTTATTTAACTTTTTAAGGTTCTAAAATAAGTCTAATTAGTGAATGAATAAAGAGGATTCAAATTGTTTTTTGCAAAAGACTTCACTAATTTTGAATCACAATTTGCCCCATAGTGTAATTGGCAACACGTCTGACTCTGGATCAGAAGAGTTCAGGTTCGACCCCTGATGGGGCAGCATTAATAGGTTTGGAATAATATTTCAAACCTTTTTTTTTGTGGGGAAGTAGAGGGATAACTGTTAAGATGTCCCTTTATATAATTAGTTGTTTATAATAATGGTTATTTAACTGGGTGAGTGTTCTTTGCTGAGAGAGCGCATGTAACACCGGCGGGACCTCCACCAACAATTATGATATCATACTTTTTCATTTTCTTTAAATCCTTTTTTTACTTTTAGTAATTCGATTTTCTGTTTGAATACTCATTCTGTTTTATATAATACTTTCATTATTTTTTCCGTTTTCCGGTGAAATCTGGTAAAATGCACTTAGTTGTCTAATCATACGTTGAAGTTCCTTACAATCAGGGGGTAGTGCCGACTCAGAAATTTTATCTTTCGGCATTTTATGGAGCAATCTTGCATATAAATCTTCAACCTCATCTTCGGCTAATTGCATAATAAGTCCGATATAATCATATACTTCCTGTTCAATTTTCTTTAATTCATTACTTGTTTTAAGTTCTCTAATAATAATTAGTTTAAATAGAGAAATCGTTTCGCAAATCTCAATCGGTTCAAATCCTTCGGCAAATCTTCTGAGAGCTATATCGTCAATGTATTGAATCATCAAGCTTCTATCACCACTTCGGACTGTTGCCATTAATAAGTGATATAGAGTGCTTATATAACATTGGAAATCATTAGTGTCCAATTTGTTGTATCGTTCAAATTTGATTCGGTTTGCATCGGAATTTATTTGCTCGATTATCATTGGCAGAATGAGATCTTTTTTTTCAGTTAACGCTTCATAAATGATCAAATTAGTTCTTCTTGCTACTCGATGAAGTGCGGCTTCATTTTTTAACATCCATTCATCCGGATGACTTTTCAATTTTTCAAGAAGGAATAACAGTCTTCGTGTAATATGAAACCTTGGTGCAGGTTCCCATTCCAAAGTTTTGCGGGTAAGACTTGAATCGACATTCAACTTTTTATCTATATATTTAATCATCCAGAATTTTTCGAACGGTTCATCGCAGAATATGTGGAAAAAATTTAATACTTTTTTTACAACTAATCCTGGATATGTAAAAAGTTTAGGCACATAAATTGGATTGAATGTCCTTCCAAAGAAATATGAAACTGCAATCTTATATAATTCTTTGTGCGATACAGAACCATCCGGACTGGCATTGAAAATGGTGAAATTTTCAAGTTGTTTAGTCTTCTTAATTATTAACCTTATTAACGAAACAATATCATGAACGCGTATATACGGGATTGCAGATTCACCTTTACCGGCAAGTATCCTAGAATCCATTTTTCGTGATAAACATGTTGAAAGGAATTTATATAGCGGAGCATATTCACACCAATCGCTGTATACTGCAGCGAATCTTACTACAGAACATGGAAAAGAATTTGAATATTCTTTGGTTAAAATTTCACCGATTTTTTTACTACGTGCATATGCGAAATCACCATCAGGTTGAGATTGTTCATTTATCAATTCTTCGTTCAGTGGAAAGCTACATGCCGCTAAAGAACTGGCAAAAATAAATCTTTTAATATTTATCCCTTTTGCAAATTCAAGTATGTTTTTTGTTCCTTCAATATTTGTACGTTGATATTCGGCATTCTCTTTATAAGTGAAATCGTAAAATGCGGCAAGATGAATAATGAAATCTGCACCATCATTTTCATTGATGTAATTCTTCACTTCGTTAAGTGTTTCCCGGTTTGCAATATCGCACTGTATCCAGTGAATATTTTTATGATATGGAATATTTGATTCTTTCCTCGATCTCCGGGCAATTGCATAAACGGTAAATTCATCTTTGATATTCTCTAAAAGAGTTCTTCCGATAAAACCACTAGAACCAGTAATTACTATTGAAGGAAGATTATTCATTCTTAACCTCTCCATTTGATCTTGTCTTTATATAAAGATATAAAATGATAATACCCATCAAAAAATCCGAAATACCCGAAAGGATTATCACAGCTAATGAATTTATTAGGACGGAATAGCTGAATAGAAAAGTAGTTGAGACAACTTTTACAATAATTGAAAAAATTACAAGACACTCAAAACGTTTGGAATTATAAGCAGCCATAGCATAGCCGATAGCCATTGCGATGTGAAAAACTCCACCTTGCGAGCGGAAGAATCGTTCTCCACAAGTTCCATAACCTAAAAATTCTAGAAAAGAATCCGGAATTAGTATCAAACCGACTCCGACCGAAAGCGAATGTAAAACAACAAGCCAGAGAAATATTGATAATTTTTTTTCAAAATCAACTGATTTCATAAACTAATCTCCTTAACATTTTGATTGTAAAGAAGTACGCCTTTACCTTTTTCATAACCGCATCTAGAAGCTATTACTTCACACTTAACTTTGAAGAGAAAATAAATTTTTCTCGTTTCGTTTATTAAAGATTCGTAGTTGCCTTGTCCTTTTGAAATAACAATATCAGCATTATGATATATATCCAAAAATTCCGTTGTGCCTTCTTCTAAATCAGTGCCAGCGATTGTACTGCCACTTTCAATTACTTCGCACAGTTTATTGATCTCCAATCGTTTAGCATCTTTGAGAGTAATATCATTTAAGATAGGTTTTGAACGGACTGCAAAAACAACTTTTTTAGGTAATAGTTCTTTTATTAAAAATTTATCAAACATAGCTTCTTCATAATTATCGCCTATGTAAAGGATAGTTTCTGCTTTACTGTAATCTTCTTTAAATCTTTTTAGAGATGATAAATCAATATTATTAGAAGCCATTCTGTTGATTTCATAATCAATATCAAAATCAGGGTTGGCAGCAAAATCTATTATGTTTCCTATTATTGCAATACGGATTGCTGTATCAAATTTATCTTGCGAACTATCCATCATCATTTTTAAGAACAGATAGTATTTTTCAGCTACCTTATAATTCTTTTCTTTAATTTTTTCATATGGATTTCCATTTCCGTAGTATTGTTCAAGAATTAATTGCATCTTTTTAGAAAATTTTGGGGCACTGCAATCGTCTCCAATTTGTGCCGCTTCAGCACAAACTTCCTTTATTATTTTTAATTGTAACTCTTTATTTCCATCAGTAAAAAGCTTTGAAGAATTATATGCTTGTCTTATTATGCATGGGATACACGTCGGATCGAAAAACATTTTAACCTATATTTTTGTTTTTGCATCAATCAATAGCCAATTAAAGTGCCACAATTAAAGTTAGTTTATTGAGAAATTATGCGATTATTTAAATTGAAGGATTGCAATAATGCAATAGATAATGCAATCTATTTCATTAGTGCAAAACAATTTGTAGTTTTGCATTGACAAGTTAAAGGAAGGCGAAATGAAGGAAGTACAGCAAATTATTGATAAAAACAAGGAAGCCGTTATAACTCCTGATGGAATTGCAGTTATTGGAAAAGATTTGAAGGTAATAGTTTTCAACGAAGCTGCTTCACGAGTTAGCGGATATTCAGAAGACGATATTATTGGAGTTGACTGCCACAATTTATTTCGTGAATGCTCAGAAGATATGAAATATATTTCCGAATCATTGAGTAGCAATAGAGTTTTTACAAATCTTGCAATTAACATTACAGATAAAAATGGAAATGTGAAAAACGTTCTTTCTTCTATCACCCCAATTACCAAAAACGATCAGGTATTAAGTGTTGTTTTTGTATTTCGTGATACTAGAGAAATGTTATTCTTATCCGATGAACTTGAGGAAAAGACTCTGGAATTAATCGATCAAAAAAACAAATTGGATGCAATCTTCAACAGTAACATCGAGGGGACTTTTACTATTGACAATGATTGGTATGTAACTTCATTTAACTCATCGGCAGAAAAAATAACAGGTTATAAAAAATCAGAAGCAATTGGTAAAAAATGTTGGGACATATTCAATTCACCTCTTTGCCGAAACGGATGCCACATGGAACAAACAATAAAAAAAGGTAAACCGATGATCGGAAATGAATTGGAGATATTACACAAAAACGGAAGAAGTATTCCAATCCGCGTGAATTCTGCAGTTCTAATCAATAATAAAAATGAAAATACAGGAGCTGTTGAAACATTTGTTGATATGTCGGAGATAAGAAATTTGTCAGCTCATTTGAATGAGTTTTTTAAATATGAAAACATAATTGGAAAAAATAAAGACATCAAACAAATATTTTCCGTACTAGAAAGTGTAGCACAAACAGACACTTCTGTTTTAATAACCGGTGAAAGTGGCACAGGAAAAGAATTAGCTGCACGTGCGATCCATTTAAATAGCGCAAGAAGAACAGGTCCCTTCATAGCAGTTAATTGCAGTGCGTTTGTGGAATCGATTATAGAAAGCGAATTGTTCGGGCATGAAAAGGGGGCTTTTACAGGTGCAATCAAAACTAAAATTGGAAGGTTCGAATTGGCTCAAGGTGGAACATTATTTTTGGATGAAATAGGTGATTTATCTAATGCGGTACAAACAAAGTTGTTAAGAGTTTTAGAAACTCGTGAATTTGAAAGAGTTGGTGGAAACAAATCAATTAAAATGAGTACAAGAATTATGGTTGCAACAAATAAAAATCTTGCCGAAGAAATTTCCACCGGAAGATTTAGAGAGGATTTATTTTATAGAATAAATGTAATTGATATTCACCTGCCACCACTGAGGGAGAGAATGGATGATCTTCCATTGCTGGTAAATCATTTTATAGAAAGCTTCAATCATAAATTCAATAAAAACATCAGACAATTTTCATCAACCGCTTATGATATTCTAATGGATTACAATTGGCCCGGAAACATAAGAGAGTTGGAAAATGTAATTGAACATTGTTTTGTCCTGTGCAACGGAGAAACAATTCAAGTTGAGTGTCTTCCACAAAGATTGAGAGAAACTTGGAAAGATGAGACTGTATTTAATAATCCTGGAGTACACAAAGGTTTTAAGGAGGCCGAAAAAGATCTAATAATTTCTGTATTGGGAAAGCACAATTGGAATCGTACCAAAGCTGCTAAAGAATTGGAAGTTGATCCTTCAACACTTTGGAGAAAAATGAAAAAATATAAAATTTCCTCTACTGGAAAAATAACTAGTGAGTTAAAATGAGTTCATTCTCTCTAGTTATCATAATGAAAGAGTAAATCGATTTAAGCTGTTATCATGTCTCAGTTGAATGATAAATATTAATTAAAATCTTGAGAACTTATTTTTTGGAAATTATCAATTAAAAAACATTTTAAGGTAGGGGATACGATATTTTCTTATTGAATGGATTGTGACTTTTTATTTCCGAAAATATTTCATTATGATTTAGACAAAATAAAAGTGAGTGATGAATCAAAAAAATTAGATTCACTTGACTTATCATTTGGAATTAATATATTTTGTGCGATTAATTAAAATATTTAGAGTTCATTACCATGAAGACATCTCACTTCTTACTTAAAATAATCAAATACACAAGCCTCGAATCAGAGCGTGATAATCATGAAACAATTCATGAGGAAATTGCAAAAGGAATAGTCTTCAAGGGGACTAATCTATGGATTTTAGTTTTCGCGATCATTATTGCTTCTGTGGGGCTAAATATGAATTCCACAGCGGTTATAATTGGTGCTATGTTGATTTCTCCACTTATGGGTTTAATAAATGGAATGGGATATAGTATAGCTACATATAATTCTACATTATTTAGACAAGCTTTTAAGAATTTTAATTTCGCCGTTTTAGCAAGTTTGTTTGCCTCAACCACATATTTTGCTATTAGTCCCGTCTCAACAGCACATTCCGAATTGTTAGCGAGAACAAGTCCAACAATTTATGATGTAATTATTGCATTATTTGGAGGGTTAGCAGGAATTGTAGCAATTAGCAGCAAACAAAAAGGAAATGTTATTCCGGGTGTAGCAATTGCTACAGCACTTATGCCACCGCTTTGTACCGCCGGTTATGGGTTAGCGACAGGTCAATTTTCTTTTTTTTTCGGGGCAATGTATTTGTTCACGATCAATACCGTTTTTATTGCCATAGCCTCAGTAACAATCTCGCAAATATTGAAATTCCCTATCGAAGGAATAATTGACTCAACAAAAAAGAAAAAAATAAACCGACTTATTTCCGGAGTAATTCTCATAGTGTTATTACCAAGTCTATATTTTGGTTACGACCTTGTCATGAAAGAAAGATTTAACGAAAACGCAAAAAAATATATTTCTAACATCAGTTTGTTTGAGGGGAACTATCTGTTAAAAAGTGACATTGATTCGAAATCAAAAGGAATCCTATTAGTTTATGGTGGCTTAAATTTATCGGATTCCCAAAAAGAAATAATAACGAAAAAAGCAGAAGACTTTAGCTTAGATAATACAAATATCGTAATAAAACAGGGTCTTGCATTTGATACTTATACCGACAAAAATTTAGAGGTACTCAAATTAAGAGAACAATTGAGTAGTTTAGATAAAATTATGAACGAGAAGCAGCTTAAAATTGATAGTATTTCTCAGAAGGGAT
>JAGUXE010000217.1 GCA_020061995.1 Ignavibacteriales bacterium
ACGCATAACCGTTATCAATATAGATATTATGTGCTCTATTGAACCAGGTTGTAATTGTGTTTACCAATGTTGCTGTTGTTGGAAGTTGCGATAAATCTATAATTTGTAAACCTTTACCGGTACCTGTTCCTTCAGTAGTAACATAAGCGTATTGACCGTGAGTTTTTATATCTCTCCATAATGAATTCGGACCGGGAATAAATGCCGACTCCACCGGCTGTTGTGGATTAGAGATATTGACTATTGATAGTCCATTCTGCACCCCCAGAAGCGCATATTCTCTTCCCTGATGGTCAGTATATCCCCAACAATCATTATATCCAACTGAAGGATATGGATTAAAATTTGAATAGAGTGTGAAGTTCAATGGTTGTTGTGCAAAAGAGATAATAGACAACACCCAAAGCATTGAAAAAAGCTTTTTCATAAAAACATTCCTTATAGTAAAACACTATTTTAACAAAATAACTTTTACCGTTTTCAATAGCTGCCCTGCTTTAACAACGATAAAATAAACACCACTAGAACTTTTGTTTGAATCTGTATCCCAAGTAAATGAATGATAACCGGGAGACAATTCCCCGAGAAATAATTCATGAACTACTTCACCTAATGAATTAAAAACTCTAATACTAAAGTGTTTTCGAGAAATCACATTCAATAGAAATGATGTTGAAGAGTTAAAGGGATTCGGATAACACTCTGAAATATAAAAATCATTGGGTAATAATCCACCATTATTTTTAATTGAATTTATTTCGTTATTCCGAAAGAAGTAAAGCCCCCCTTTTATATTCCCGATGATAAAGTCAAAATCTGTGTCATTATCAATATCAACAAAATAGGGAGCGGCATCACCACCTGCAGTGAATGAATTTAGAAAATTTTCTTGCTCAACCCATACCGGAGAAATGATAGTCCCATTATTCTTATAATATTTTACTAATCCTACTCGATTCCCTATAAACAGTTCAGGAACTGAATCATTTTCAAAATCAATTAAAAAAGGTGTTGACATATCCCCGACATCAATACTACTAAAATAATTTAGATTTTTAGAGAAAGAATATTCATTAGTATTGCCATTATTTTGATAAAGGAGAATTTTCCCATTGAAACCACCGACTATTAGATCTAAATCACCATCAAAATCAATATCATAAAGGTAAGGACGAGCAAATGAACCGGAAGAAATTAGAACGTTTTGATTATCGTGCAACTTTCCTTCAGATACAAATTCAGGAGTATACTTACTCCCAACGTTTCTGTACAATGAAATATTACCGAAAAGATTTCCGATTAATAAATCGTAATCTCCGTCACCATCAATATCACCCAAAGCAGGAGCTACGGATAATTCATCTTTAATGTCCTGATAATTCTTGCTTATTAAAAGAAATTCGGGATTAGATGAAGTTCCTCTATTTTCGTAAAAGGATAAGGTTCCGTTTGGATTATTTTCTGAACCGATAAATAGATCTTTATCACCATCATTATCTATATCAACAAACAGAGGAAGACTTCTTGATCCGACATCTAAGGTATTTAAGTAGTTGATATTTTTTTTTCTGAAGTTGGGAAAAGTTGAAGTCCCTTCATTCTCATAAAATATAAATGACTCCTTAACAGTCGGGTCATATAAAACAGTTACGAAAAGGTCATAATCTCCATCTCCATCAATATCGGCAAAGCGCGGCATATTAAAGCCGCTAGTATTAAGGCTATCATCATTATTGGGATAAGTTGATGTGCGCAAGAAATGATTAGGTGAATTCCCATTGCCAATATTTTCAAAATAGTATAAACTCTTACTAAAAAAATCCCCCCAGAACATGTCATAATCACCATCATTATCAATATCTACAAACTCAATGGAGCTTGCTCCATGCTTAGAACTATTTGTTCCAGAAATAATCAAAATATTTTGCCATTCATTAGTAACAAAACTATAATTGAAATTTGTTATCGTACCGATATTCTCATAAAATGACAAGGTTCCTGCTGAGTTACCCTTTACAAAGTCATAATCACCATCATTATCAATATCAACAAAAACCGGGTTACTGTTGAACTCATTCAAAATCGGTTCGTTGTTATTATCCTTTAAAGTATCAAATAAGACTTCAAAGAAAGGATTCGAAGCGTTTCCATTATTTACTAAAAGTGTGATATAATTTCCGCTTGAACGAGTAAATAAATCATAATCATTGTCATTATCTATGTCTACAAAGAAAAACCAATTGCTAAAATTGAGTCCTTCAATTTGTCTTAAAGAAAGTTTAAAATTTGGTTGAGAATTGTTTCCGATGTTTTCAAACCATCCAAAAGTTCCATCACTATCAAGAAAGAATAAGTCATAATCACCGTCATCATCAATATCAATGAACTGATGTTCGTAATTATTTATTCCTCCTGAAAAAGTGTTGCTATATGAAGAGAGTGAATCGCTAAATGGAATTGAATCTAATTCTCGAATAAAATTTTGAGAGTATAGTAAAAATGGAAATAGAAATGAGCAAAAAAGTAGTCTAATTCGATTTGTTATGAACATCGTTGCCTAATCAACAACAAATTTATATAGCAGTGTATCGCCTATCTTTTTGAAAGGCTCCATTTGAAAGTTAGGAATATCTTTTTCTTTAGTTTGAATCGACCTTTCAATCAACATCATCCCTTCCGGATTAAGAATTTTTCCTTCTTTAATTATATTTGCCACTTCGTAAATATCATATTCAAAAAAAGGAGGGTCTGCGAGTATAAGATCATATTTGTTCGTATTATTTTTTAGAAAACGGGATGCTTCTGAACGATAAATTGTGCATTGATCATTCACTCCGAGATCAGAAATATTTTTTTGTAAGTTTTGAACAACCGAAGAATTTTTCTCAATAAAAGAGATGTGAGATGCTCCACGGCTTAACGCCTCAAAACCTAATGAACCTGAACCGGCATAAACATCTAATACTTTTGCTCCATTCATATCGAACTCATTATTTAGTATGTTGAAAAGAGTTTCTTTAACTCGGTCTGTAGTTGGGCGTGTTCCTTTAAAGTCCGGTGCGGATATAAATCTTCCTTTAAACAATCCCGAAATAATTCGTAATCTCATAATAATCTATGCTAAACGAAATGAAATGCCTGCGGCAGAGGAGAAAGTAAAAAATTTATCTGAATAATATTTTACATCAAATAAAACGGGGTCAACTGAAATCTTTCCGAATGATTGGACTGCGTAAGTCCTAATTCCAAAATTTTCTTCAAATGATTGTATGAAATTAAGTGAGATTTCATCTCCTGATAAGAATGCCGATTCAATCATTTTTTTATCGAATGATTTCATAGAATCATCATTAAACAAATTATTGAGAACATCAATCAATTGGCTTATAGAATCAAGCTGCGCAACTTTATAAAATAGTGGCAGACCCCCTTCTATAAGCTCAATGGAAACTGATTTATCCGATATATATAAGCTGAGAACTATTCCGTCCAAAATAAAATTTTGATTGAGAATAATCGCCTTATCGGAAGCAAAATGAACATTATCGACAAATCGTAAATGAAGTTTATTGGACTTACAAAAAGTGTTTAAAACCTGCAGGACTTTACGCGGGACTGCCGATACTATTGCGGAGTTATATTTAATAAATCTATTCTTTTCAATTTCGAAGTATTGAAAAATGTAATCCTCTATTTTCAGATGAGGATATATTACAGAAAATTCCCATTTAAATTCTTCGATGATATCTTGATGCAGCAGACTTGTTTCTAAAGGGAGTTGCAAAGAGAGGAATACATCAAGGGGGAGAGAAAAAGAAACCGCACTTGAATTGAGCGGTTTCTTTATAATTAATTCATCATAAGCGGCTTGCAAAATCGAAACAATTTTTGTCTCTTTATCTTCTTTGAGATTCAAAAACTCATTTAGATAAACTTCATCAATATTATCGACAACAAACTCATCATTTTTAAGACTGATTTCAACAAACTGAAGTTTGTTATTTGTAAGATTAAATCCTGCATGTCGCTCAAGTCCGGTCATCCTTACTAATTTATTCCCATGAAGCTGTATTCTTCAAGGCATCATTAGTTAAGTCACCGATATAACCATAACCATCCGGGTCTTCAATTCTAAACTTTGTACCAATTTTTACTGTTGTATCAATTCGAACAAATTTTCCGCGATTTGTAAAGACAGAATCTGAATGGTATGCTTCAATAGGGACAGAAAAAAGTAAAGGGACAAAAGTATTCGCACTTAGCGGAAAAATTACAAACAGCGGACTTGTAGAAGTCCCG
>JAGUXE010000287.1 GCA_020061995.1 Ignavibacteriales bacterium
GATCTAATAACTCTTTATTACCTTCTACCCGAGCTTCTTTCCTTTCAGGAGCGGCTGAAATAATTGGCCTGACATCTTCTATGGTAATAGTTTTCGTTAAGTCTTCTGATAAATCTTCCTGGCTAATTTCAACAATTCGCAGCACTTGATTTTTAATCATTGCACCGACAAGATTTCGAATTAACCTTGCATTCCCAAAAGTTTTATCTCTGGTTCTATAGATCTCGTTGAAATGTTTTTTAAGCAATTCTTTTGCCTTTTCTTCCAATGCTAATTCTTTTTCTTTAAGGGAATTGATAGTCATTATCATTAGTTCATCAGGATTAAAATCTTCAAAATTAATAAATTTTGTAAATCTAGATTGAAGTCCAACATTACTATCAAGAAAAGTTTTCATATCATCTGTATAACCGGCAGCAATAACTATGAATTTTCCGCGATCATCTTCCATACGTTTTAGTAAAGTGTCAATTGCCTCCTTACCAAAATCACTACCGGAATTATCACCCGCTTTTACAAGTGCATAAGCCTCATCAATAAATAAGGTTCCACCCAATGATTGATTTATCAACTCGGTAGTTTTTTCCGCAGTTTTGCCAACATAACTTGCAACAAGAGTTTGTCTATCCGCTTCAACCAAATGACCTTTAGGAAGAATTCCGAGAGCTGAATAAATTTGTGAAAACAAACGAGCAAGAGTAGTTTTACCGGTACCGGGATTTCCGGTGAAAACAATATGATCAGAAAAACGACTTTGAATATCTTCACCTTGCTCTACATAGTAGCGAGCAAGTTTTACCAATTCCCGAATTTCTTTTTTTACGCTAGCTAGGCCTGTAAATGAATTTAATTTATCGAGAGCGATTTTTAAGTTTTCTTCATCAATAACAAGTTTATAACTTTTTCCTGATTGTCCTTTGAATAACTCTTCAATATCTGCAACGGATAAAGTGGTGAGTGCATTTTTATCTCTCATCTTTTCAGGAAGTTTAAGGTACCGTTTACCCAATTTCATTTTCGCATCATTAAAAAGATTGCGTACAAGCCGGGCATTTCCGAAAGTTTTGTCTCGTTTTCTATAAAGTAGAATTAATTCTTTCTTCAAAACTCCAACTGCAGCATCAGCAATATTATAGTCTTCTTTTTTTGCCATCTGTTTGAAGATCTCAATCATTTCATCGGGGGTGTAATCTTCAAAATCAAAGAAATGTGTAAAACGGGATTTCATGCCCGGGTTTGATTCAAGAAAAGAATTCATTTCATCGGGATAACCTGCCGCAATAACTGCAAATTCACTTCCTCTATCTTCCATTCTTTTTAACAAGGTATCAATTGCTTCTTGACCAAAATCCTGCCCGCTGCCACCTTTTTTAACAAGCGTATATGCCTCATCAATAAAGAGTAATCCACCAATTGAATCAGTAATTATTTTTTCCGTTTTTTGAGCAGTTTCACCGATGTATTGTCCAACAAGTGCTGATCTGTCCACTTCAACTAAATGACCACTAGGTAAAAGTCCCATCGCTTTAAAAACTTTTCCAAGTAGACGTGCGATAGTTGTTTTTCCGGTACCCGGATTTCCTAAGAATACCGTATGAAGTGAAATCCCTTCTTGAGTTCTAAGTCCAAGTTTTTTGCGCTCTTTTATGAATTCAAGATAATCGACAAAATCTCTCATGGCTTGTTTAACAGCTTTAAGTCCTGTAAACTTATCAAGTTCAGCTAATATTTCTTCTACCGACATATCCGGAACTGCATCTTTACTTCCTTCAGAAGCCTGCACAGAAACAGTTTTCATATCTTGTGAAGAATTTGCCTCGAGGTCAGCGAAGTAAATTTCAGGTGATTCATAATCAATTATTACCGAACTACCGACTAAAAACCATTTCTCTACTGTTTTTTCGCCATTAATAAAAATATCAACTTTGCCTTGGCCCCTCTTCCAGAAACCTGGTTCATCTGTTCCCCAACTTTGAGAGAATATTACTGTTCCCCAATCATTTTCTACGTTTAGGGCAAAATTATGTCGTCCAACTTCTTCATTATTAAGATACCAGACAGCGGAGCCATTTATTGTTACATTACCTTGTTTTGCAAATGGATTTTGAATAACTACTTCTACACCGATATATTGAATCTGAGATTCGTTAAATTGTAAAATATAAGTTTTATTTCCTGTACTCATTTGCTCAATCAAATCAAACGTTTTAGCATAAATAGTGCGTGCTGAGGCTTTCTCGATAATTTGAAAATCAGTTCTTCTTTTTAGAGTTATAACTTTACTATCTGGCTGTGTTTTTTCTTGTGTTAATTTAATATCTGTGGTAGATTTTTTTGGACGACCGGTTTGGGATAGTTTGTGATAAATAACTTCAAATCTATCAACACCACCAAAAGTATTTTTTAATTCTTCAGCTTTATTTAATGCAGGTTTATATTGAAACATTGAAAACATTGTTTCTAATTCTAATAGAATCGCTCTTTCATGTATATCCGAAAGTGTTGAATCTGCAAGGATTTTACGAACAGCCCATAGTGAAAACCAGAACTCACGAGCTTTGTAAGCCTCTTCAGCCTCCTCTATTAAAGGTTTATCTTTACCTTTTAATTTTTTTAAAAAAGATGTTTTAATTCCCGCGGTTTTTCTGAACCATTCACGCAATTTTAGATAGTGTTTACTTTGTCCGTTATCAACAATTATGGCGTTTTCAAATTCAGCAAGCGCTTCGTCAAATCTTGCAGCACCGGCTAAACAACTTGCTTTTAAGTGGTGTGCTTGTGCGAGGGATTGATCAGCTTTACTAATGACATAATTCAAATCCTGCAATGCTCCATCGAAGATGCCCATTCTCATTAATATGAATCCCCTATATAATCGAGGTTCAGTTGCTTCTTCATCGAGTTTCACAGCTAAATCTGAATATTCCATAGCTTGAATTGGATTGCTATTTTCAAGATGTGCCCATGCGAGACAGCATACGGCATGTGAATCTTCATTCCAATGTTCGTAAACTTTTTCAGCTAAGCTTAATGCAACTCTTTCTCTACCATTATTGAGATTATCGAATGCTTCATCAAGCATTGCTTCAAGTTCTAGTTGAGATCGAGTATTTTCCATTTTTTATAAATATGAGAGTATGTAATTATTGTGATGGAATAGTTTTTAATAACACAAATAAATCTATATAAAAAAAGTTAAACAACAAAAAATTATACTGGCAGAAAAATGAATCAGAAAAGTTCCTTGACGTATGAAAAATAATCATTTATATAATTATTTGCTGACTCTTCTGATTTCGCTTCAACAATGCAACGCATAATTGGTTCTGTATTCGATTTTCTAAAGTGAACCCAGTGATCTTCAAAATCAATACGTAAACCGTCATCGATATTTTGGATGCCTGAAAAATACTTGATTTTCAATTTTTCGATTATAGTGTCCGGGTTTGCATTACCAAGGTCAATTTTCTTTTTAGCAATGAAATAATTTGGAAGAAGTTCTTTCAATTCGTTAAGAGTTCCCCCAAATTCTAAAAGGTGTTGCAAAGTTATAACAACCCCCACAAGGGCATCTCTTCCATAATGAAGTTCCGGAAGAATTATTCCGCCACTTCCTTCACCACCTATGATTGCATTAACTTCTTTCATTTTTTGGACTACATTTGCTTCACCGACCGGTGAACGAAATACTTTACAACCAAATTCTTTTGCGATATCTTCTACCGAACGAGTTGTTGAAAGATTTATTACAACATTCCCTTTTTCTTTTGACAAAATGAATCTGACTGCTTGCGTAATCGTATTCTCTTCACTAAAAGGTTCACCTTTTTCTGTAATTAAAACTAAACGATCAACATCGGGATCAACCACTACACCAAGGTCACAATTGTGTTCCTTCACAGCTTTCATCGTTTCAATTAAATTCTCGGGAAGAGGTTCCGGCAATCTTGGGAAGATTCCAGTCTTTTCGCAATTCAATTCTATAACTTCACAACCAAGTTCCCTAAGCATTTGTGGAATTACATAAACTCCTGCGCCGTTTACACAATCAACAAGCACTCTGAATTTTTTAGATTGAATGGCTTTAATATTAATGAACTTTAATTTGAGAACATCATTTGTATGCTTCTCTAATCCTTCTGAATATGCAGAATATTTTCCCAATTCATTCCATTTTTTGTAATTCGAATTTTCCTTACTAACGATTTCAATCAGCTCTAAATTCTCTTGAGGAGTCATGAACTGTCCGGTTGAATTAAGCAATTTTAATGCATTCCATTCATTTGGATTGTGGCTCGCTGAAATTGCAATTCCACCGTTTGCCTTAAGCGTTTTAACAGTATATTGGACAGTTGGAGTCGGACAAATACCGATATCGATCACATCCAAACCCTTAGCAAGTAAAGTTCCGACAACAATTGAAGAAACCATTTCTCCTGAAATTCTCGAATCGCGACCAACTACTACTTTTCCTTTTTTAATAAAATCTGCATAAGCAGCAGCATATTTTACTAATACTTCCGGTTCTAAACCGTCACCAACAATTCCTCTTATTCCCGAAATACTAACCATCAATGTGGACATTAAAGCTCCATGAATTATTATTTATTTAAAGACTATTTGTTTACATCAATCGAAATATTTATTTCATTTTTCAATTTTTCTTTATCCAATTTTTCGTAATCAAGTTCTGAACCTAAAACGCTATGGGGGATCAGAAAAATTATCAACATTAGTATAGCTGCTGCAAAAATCCACCATTTTGGTTTTGCTAATTTTAAAACAGCAAAGAGTGCGATTAACCATCCAATGAACGCAATCAAAGTTTTATTATCTGTTAAGTCATAACCAAATGGAAAACCTGTCCATAGTGCTCCAAATGCATAAAGTTGAGTCAATGGACCAAAAATCATTCCTCCCAGAGCCAAAATTACCACTGTCCAAATAGTATATCTTTTTAGATTTGATGAGTGTAAAAATACTTCTAAACCTGTTCGAGTGGATAAAAGCATAGCCAAAAAAATAAAAATTATATGTGGAATTAAAATACCTGAAGGGACATCTCCCTTGAACCTTATTACTACCGGGTGATTATCATTTAGAGGATACTCTTTTCCTTTAGAGGAGAGTATAACTTTATACATTAATTTCCCGGCCGGTGGTTGGTTTGGAAGAGATGATATTAAGAAATTCCCTTCTTTTATCATTTCGACATTAGTCCAACTATCTTTTGTTTTGTAACGTTTCCAAATAAGTTTCCCCTCAATGTTTTTGTCGCCAATCTCCACAGAGATTTTATGGTCGTTGATTCCACCATGACTTCTATCTAATTTATAATTAATTATTTTATTATCTATATTAATTTTACTCGATAGGGGATATGTAGGTCCTGTTAATCTTTGATAATAAGCACTTGCCAGGGTTATAACTAAAGCCATAGCCCAGAGTATAAGATTTTTCATCATTCTGTTTATTAATTCATAATATTTATTAAAATCTCGTCGAAAATGAAAATTCAATCCCACGGAATTCGGGTTCATATCTACAGACACCGCCAATGCAAATATTACCTGCCTGTCGAGTCCCAACTAAAATTGAGGCATTCATTTGTTCATTTATCTGATAACCAAATTGTAAAAATGCCCAAACTTTTCTTACAATTCTATCCGGTGTTGGTTCTTTAGATTCAATTTCAGTTACCAGAGAAATACTCCAATCGGGTGATCTTAAATACTCAATTCCTAAGACGTCCGAATAATAGTCTTCGCCGGTTGTTTGATTTTGGGTTTGTTGA
>JAGUXE010000130.1 GCA_020061995.1 Ignavibacteriales bacterium
ATTTGGTAGTTTTATTCCATGCAGCATATTTAACTTCACTTATCTTCAATGCATTTTCAATTCGTGTTTTACACATTCCGCAGTTACCCGAGACATTAAATTTTGATTCAACAACTTTGATATCCTGAGCAAATAGAATTACCGAAAGGAATACAATTATCAGTAAGAAACAATTTATTGTTTTCATGATTATCCTCATTTTTATATAATTAATTTTCCGATCAAACAATTACTTGCTTGAAAGAATTACATCTTAATAATAACTTATTTAATATTATATGTTGAATGAAATAGATGGTGTACATCAATACATTCAAAAAGATGAGAATAAAAATCTCAAATGAGAAATGAATGATTTTTTATAAAAGTAGGACTATCCGGTGGGTGAAAATTAAGTTTAATTTTATTTACTTGAAAACTGCTTAAAAAATGAAGTTCATCTTTAAGAATAACTTGTGATGAAGCTATTTGATTTTCTTCGGATAGAATATTTTTTATACTGGTATTGTGTAGATCATCAACCCTAATATTTTTTACTTCATCATCACAACAAGGGTCACAACACAAATCACCATCACATCCGCAAGGATCAGAGTCATTTATGCTTCTTAATATGCTTACAGAATCAATTTGTCCCCCACAATAATGAGTTACAACAGTAAATCCTGTAGTTCCTACAAAATATAGAAGAATAAAAAATATTTTTACCAATCTTTTCATAGCAAAATATAAACTTCATTTTCGATAAATACTACTCATTTTAATGCCCCCAAACATGTTTTGTTATTCCTTAAAAGTTAGCAATTATAGATTCTGATATTTTTATTGTTTAGTTTTACCTAAGAATTATTGTAAGTAAATAAAGAATTAATTTTAACCATTTTTCTCGAAATGTTTTCTCTCAAAAAAAGTTTTCTACTCATTTTCATGTTTGCGGTATTTACCGGTCTATTTTATATCTCAACAAATAGTTTATCCTCTGGGATATTTTCTACTGATGTTGCAAAAAATGGTGAGATTCATGTTAAAGAGAATCAATTACAAAGTAGGAAATCATACAACACAAAATACATCTTCAATGTTGAATTTTTTCAAAATGAAAAACAGCTCGAAGTCAAACAGAAAATCACCTGGGTAAATAGCAGTTCCAAACCGCCGGAGGAATTATATTTTAATCTCTTCCCAAATGCTTTTTTAAACGACAAAACCAATTATATGCATGGGATTGAATTGCCTGAGGAATCGATGACAGGATTTGTATTCAGTAAAATATTTGTAAACGGTATAAAATCAAATTTATTATATGTTTTACCTTCTAATCAAAATAGATTTGACAGTACTGTTGCAAAAATTGAGTTGGATTATAAAATCGAACAAGGCGATTCAGTAATCATTGAATTAGATTATTTACTCAAAATACCGAAAGCAGTTGGAAGGTTTGGTTATGAGTCTAATGGCAATTTCGTTTTTTTTGGGCAATGGTATCCAAGAATTTGCGTTTATGAAAATGGGATTTGGAACTATAATCATTACCATCCATTGGCTGAATTTAATTATGATTTTGCATCATTCGATTTTAATTTGAAGCTTCCTTATCCATATTCGGTGGTTGCCAGCGGAACATTACATGAATCAAAACAAATCAATGGTTCCACTTTTGTTAACTATTCACATATTGATCAAATTGATTTTGCCTGGGCTATTGCTACTGAATCAAATACCTTGTCGTTTGAGGTTGAAACAAAAAGAAAAGTAATTAAAGTTGACATTTTTGAAAAAAATCTTAATGAGAGTCGGATCAATCGAATTCAAAATAGTGCTTCAAATGCAATTAAGTATCTATCGGAACATATTGGAGAATTCCCTTACAATCAAATCTCCTTAGTTCAAGTTCCCAATAAAGATTCACGAATAGCGAATATGGAGTATCCCTCTTTATTAACTTTCAGTTCACAATATTTTTCACCTGAATTTACACTTAATCCTGAAGAGATTATAATTCACGAAATTGTTCATCAATACTTTTATGCAACTGTTGTTAATAACGAAACAGAATTTGCATGGCTTGATGAAGGTTTTGCAAATTATTTGACTTCAAAAATAATTGAAAAATATTATCCGCCAAAAACAAGCTACTTCAAACTTTTTGGAGAGTTACCGATTCGTGGTTTACTTTTATTGGAATTGGAACAGGTCCCACTTGTTTATTCATTGGCGACAATAAACAAACCGAACAATGTGAATTCCTCATCAGCATATTATCGATGGGGGAATTATGTTTCTTTAACGGATTCCTCAAGTAAGTTTAATAATTATAGTCATTATTTCACACAAGCCTATGCTAGAGGTGAAATCTTTCTGAAGTGCATAGAAAATATGATTGGTGAAAAAAGATTTCTCTCAGTTTTACGGAAGTATTATTCCACATATTTCAAACAAAGAGTTACACCCTATGACTTTCTTAATATTGTAAAAGGAGAATTGTCAGATCAAGAATTCTCTTTTGTGGAAACATGGTATAAAAGTATAGAACTAAATGATTTCAAAATTGTTTCAATCACAAAAGATTTCAATGAAAATATTTTCAATCTTCTTATAGAAAAAGAAGGAGATATCGAATTTCCACTTGAGATAGAAGTTCATACAGTAAATGATACACTAAAATTCAATTGGAATGGGAAAGAAAGTCACATAAATATTCAGTTCTATGCGAAAGATGAAATCATTTATGCAATAGTTGATCCACACAGAAAAAATCTATTCGATAAAAACTTATCAAATAATTCACTCACCATTTCTACTCAATTTGGAGGTGCATTAAGTATTTCATTAAGATTTTTCTTTTGGGTACAAAATTTTTTAATGGTGTTCGGAGGGTTATTCTAATTGTTGAATCTTAAAGAAATTTTGGTTCAAAGCATAAGACTAGTTTACCAAAATAAAAAGTTTTTAATAATATTTTGGGTTACGAATATTGCATTTGCGGCAGCAATATCATTACCTCTTTTTGCTCTGGTTCACGATCACATTTCTCATTCCACTATGAACAATGAATTGTTATCAGGTTTTGATTATGTATGGTTTACACAATTTATGTTGATTTATCAAAAATCAACTGATACAATTCCATTTTTACTTTATGCAGTTACAGGAATCTATATTTTTATCCAGCAATTTTATACCGGTGGTCTGATCGCTGTTTTCATTAACAAGAAAAAAAATCATCATGTAGATTTTTTCTATGGAGGAGTAAAATATTTTATTCGTTTCACAAAAATTGCTCTAATTGCAATGTTTTTTTACTTCATCGCATTTAGTTTTAATTCAGTGATGCACAGTTTGATAGTTCGATATATAATACCTAGTGGGAGTGAACTTACTTTATTTCTTTATCAACTTGGAAGATATACCATTTTCTTACTGATAATTTGTATAATCAATATTATTTCAGATTATTCAAAAGTCGCTTCGGCAGTAAATGATTCAACCAAAGCAATCTTAAGTATGATTGTAGCTTTGAAATTTTTAAAAAAGAATTTTTTCAGAATTTTAATCCTATTTTTAATTGTTGCTTCTTTTGTTGCAATCGGAGGAATTATTTATAATGTTGTAGAAAGCTTTGTTCCTAAAACACCTGTATATATGCTCATCATAACTTTTATAATTCAGCAGATGTTAATTATATTACGATTCCTAATTCGAATGATTTTTTATTCAACAGAAATAATATTTTTTAATGATTTACAGGCTGAAGTTGTAAGTCCTGTAGTAGAGGAATTTAGTGGAGTTTAGAATGGGAATTTTACCGGTGACTTTATACGGTGATAAAATATTACGAAAAAAAGCAAAGAAAATTGAAAAAGTTGATAATTCGATTATTAAACTCATTGGTGATATGTTTGAAACTATGAGGAATGCTGACGGAATGGGGTTGGCTGCCAATCAAGTTGGGAGTGACTCATCACTCTTTATCGTGGACCTTTCAATGGTAAAAGGACATGAAAAATTGAAACCGATGGTTTTTATTAATCCAAAAATTATTGGTCAATCGGAAGAAGAGTCTATCGTAGAAGAAGGGTGTTTAAGCATACCGGATATAAGAGCTAAGATAAAAAGACCAGAAGCTATCAAATTGATTTATAGTGATCCTGGATTAAAAGAGCAAACACTAGAGGTAGATGAACTACTTGCTCGAGTTATTCAGCATGAATATGACCATTTGCAAGGAATATTTTTTACAGATAGGTTAGATGATGAAACTCAAAAAAGATATAAAAAATCACTTAATAAGATTAAAAACAGAAAAATTGAAATAGATTATCCTTTTACTCCAAAAGATCTATACTAAAGAGTAAATAAATGAAAATTATTTTTTTCGGCACTCCTGATTTTGCAATTCCGTCAGTCAAAAAAATATTAGATAGTTCACATCATATTTCTGCGATCGTAACAGCACCCGACAAAGAAAGAGGTCGGGGACAAAAAGTAACTTTTACTCCTGTCAAAAAATTTGCAATCGAGAATAGAATACCGGTTTTACAACCTGATATTTTAACTGACGATCAGTTTTATGAAGAATTAATTTCCTATAAAGCAGATCTGTTTGTAATAGTCGCATTTAAAATTCTTCCTGAGAAGATTTTTAATCATCCTAAATACGGTTCATTTAATCTGCATGCTTCTTTACTACCAAAATATCGGGGTGCTGCTCCGATTCAATGGGCGTTGCTAAATGGAGATTCGGAAACAGGGGTGACAACCTTTAAACTTGAAAAAAAAGTTGATACAGGCAATCTTTATCTTCAAAAAAAAATAGAAATCTCCAGAGCAGATAATTTTGAATCATTACATGATAAGTTAAGTATTCTTGGGAGCGAAGCTGTAATTGAAACGGTTAATTTAATTTCTCAAAATAGTATTAATTTAAGTAAACAGGATGATTCTCTTGCATCTCCGGCTCCTAAAATAACAAAAGAGATTACCCAAATTAATTGGAGCGAGTCGGTTGATAAAAATTTTAATAAGATTA
>JAGUXE010000216.1 GCA_020061995.1 Ignavibacteriales bacterium
GAATTAAAAATGCTGAAGAACTGGTGCATATTTACACGACTGAGGCAAATATTTTAAGTAAGCAAAAAGAAAAAGAATCACAATCAATTATTAGTTTAACGCATGAATACATGAAAATAGAAAAAGAATTGGAAAAAAAACTTGCCCTCGCTGACGAGAAAAGAAAAATTGCAGAGCAAGAAGCTTATACTGCAAAATTGATAAAGGAATCTTATGAAGCTGAAGCTAATGAAGCTAAAAGGAAAGTTGAAAGAATTTTATCTAACATAAATGAGCCTGAACAGGTTAGCTATGATTCGGCGTTAAAATTTTTAGAAATTAATCCGCCATTTACTCGACTAGAATTAAGTAAAGCTTATAAAGATAAGATACAGATGAATCACCCAGATAAAGTTGAAAGTATGAGTCCTCAAATTAAGGAAATAGCAAATCGATTGACAAAATCAATAAATAATTCTTACGATTTGTTAAAGAATTTTTGTGAAGATTGATGTTTAGGATTTGAGAAATCTATGGTGAGAAATTAGAAGAATCGAGAATCGAACTAAGTTGCTGTAGAGATGACAGGATTTAAAGAAATATTTAATTAAGGAGAACGAACCAGTCTTTGCTGGTACTCATTAATCACAAATACAAAAAAATATTTTGACAAAAAAATATCTTGTCCGATTTGGGAAGTATGGATTGGAGAGGGAATTAGATTTCGAAAACCCTGATTATAACTTTGTTTTAGTTGGTTATCATATATGGCGGGCTTATCTGGTTTCTAAAAAGATTAATTTCAATTTGGAAGAGATTCCATGATTTAATCTTAGAAAGAGGGCTTAAAAAATAAACCAGATTTAGTAGCATTTCAGCCTTAAGTTAACGGCATTGCGTAATTAAGTTGGGAAACTATAAAGGGCTCAATCAGATTCGTGCCGGATTTTCGGGTTCAATTACCAACTAAGGAATATTCCGAAACCAATTCTCAGTGTTCAAACGGAATGACAAATTTTGTGTCTTTGCATAGAATATCGAATTCTCGAAGAACGATAAAAGAAGTGTAATGCTAATGTTTAGCTCCATCGAATAAGCAACTTTCAGAAATGGGAAGATTCCGCCTTCCGCTTTGGATACTTTGGAAAGACTGTCTTTTTGGATTTGTTGGAATGACTGCATGAGACATGCTCTCCTACGATGCGCCTCTCATCTTGGTGTAATTAAACCGCAAAGCTCCCCGTAAATCGGAACATATCCCCCCACATTAGTAGAACAGCCAAATCTCCTCGCAGCACTAATTCGGACAATTCATGATGAATAACATTTTCTATAAATAAGAAGTTTACCCTGTCACAACTCCCACTTTTTTCTAAAAAAGGGGTTGTCAAAATCTTGTTTAATATTTTATCGAATTTTGTTGAATGGCTAAAGATTCCTCTTTATATTTGAACGATTATTCATAATTAATTTAATTATCAAAATAAACTCTACGCATAAAAGGAGCATATAATGGCTGAATCGAAAAAGTTCATTCCTTTTGTCTCACCTGAGTCCAACATGGCAGAATTCACTGTACGTGCATTAATTATCGGCTTAGTATTAGCAGTAGTACTTGGTGCCGCTAACGCATATCTTGGCTTAAAAGCCGGTATGACAATTGCCGCTACTTATCCGGCTGCCGTAATCGGGATGGCATTAATCAAATTATTAAAAGGGACTGTACTCGAAGAAAACTTTACGAGAACCGTCGGTTCAATAGGTGAATCAATTGCTGCCGGAGCAATTTTTACTTTGCCGGCATTTTTTATCGCCGGTATCTGGGATCCATTCTTTACACCCGGCAACTACATGATTTCTGCAGCGATAATGACTGTGGGAGGTATTCTCGGAATTATGTTTGTAGCCTTATTACGAAGAGTAATGGTTGAAGATGTTGAACTTCCTTTTCCTGAATCAGTTGCAGCTTCAGAAATTCATAAAGCAGGTCGTCATGGCGGCGGAGGCTCAAAGTTTTTATTTAGTGCAATGGGAATTGGGGCAGTCATTCAGGCTCTCGGAACTTTTAAATTATTTGCGACTTCATGGTCATCATTAATTACACTTGGTAAAGGACATTTACTTTTCCGTTCACCTGATGTTAGTCCGGCTTATATGGGCGTTGGTTATATCATCGGTCCAAAACTTGCCGCATTAAATTTTAGTGGCGGTGTTCTTGCATGGGGTTTGTTAGCTCCAATTATCGCTTACTTCAAATATGCAAATGGTGATACACCTGCTGATATCGATTGGACGACTACAATGGTTCAAGTTTGGAAAGATTATGTTAGACCAATCGCAATCGGTGGTATGTTAGTAGGTGCAAGTTTTACTTTATGGAAAATGAGAAAAAGTCTTGCAACCGGAATTGCCCGTTCAGTAGGTGATGTAAAAAAAGCTGCTTCAGGTTCAGCCGTTCAAACAGATAGAACTGATCAAGATATCAGTTTTAAATGGATTATGATTGGTATTCTTGGTTCAGCAGTAGCAACTTTTTTCATTTATAATTATTTCGCCCAGGATGTTTTGGCTGCATTAGTAGCAACAGTTGTGATGATTGTTGCCGGATTTTTCTTTGCAGCAGTTTCAGGTTATCTAGTCGGAATTATCGGATCAAGTAATAATCCTATAAGCGGATTAACATTATCAACATTAGTTGTAGCGGCAATTTTAATGGTTGCTCTTGGTATGGAAGGAATTCCTGGAGTTGCGGCAGTTCTTGGAGTTGCAGCAGTAGTTTGCGTTGCAGCAGCAGTAGCAGGCGAAATGTTGCAAGATCTTAAAGCGGGACATATCCTCGGAGGTACTCCCTGGAAAATGCAGCTTGGTGATATTATTGGTGTTGTTGTTTCAGCGGCAATTATGTTTATTCCACTTTTAATTTTGCACGAAGGCGATATCAAAATGGGAGGAACCGGTTTTGGTGGTAATGCGCTTCCTGCTCCTCAAGCAAGTTTGATGGCAATTCTTTCAAAAGGAATTGTTGCCGGTGATATGGAATGGATTCTCATATTCACAGGTATGTTGATGGGTGTTGGATTTATTCTTATGAATGTAAAAAGTCCGATGCTTGTAAGCGTTGGTATGTATTTACCTTTAGGAACTACATTCGCTATCTTCGTCGGTGGATTAATTAAAGGTGTTGTTGAAAGAGTAAACGAAAAGAAAAAATTCAATGATGCTCAAAAATCGAGAGTAGAAAATAATGGAATTCTAATAGCAGCCGGACTCATAGCGGGTGAGGCGTTAATAGGATTATTGTTTGCCGGTTTTGCATTCTTTGAAATTGCGTTGTTTGAATTCTTTGCACAACCGACATTTATTATTAGTATGATTGTATTTGGAGTTGTTGCTTGGTTACTAATCCAGATTCCTGTAAAAAATGCAGGTAATCCGAATGATCCTGCACCACCGCAAGTATCAATGTAATTATATTTTATAGAGTAAAGTAATTTTCTTTGTGTCTTAGTGACTTAGTGGCAAAATATCTTTTGTTATTAAGGAACTAAGACACAAGTTTTAATTCCAAGGCTAACTTGCCTTACCAGATTTTATTATGACACTATCTTTTAAAAAGCGAAAAGAAATTTTTCAGAACGTCAATACTCTCGATTTAAGCCCGGTTAAATTATATCCGGAAGAAGTATCAAGTGAGGAAATTGTAACCATACTTATCCCAAAGTTTAAAAATAAAATTGCCAAGTCACTAATCCCCATAAAAATGAAAAGTGCAGATTTTAGAGTTAAGCTTGAAAAGTTCGGTTCAGCAGTATGGCTTCTAATTGACGGGAAGAAAAAAGTCGGAGAAATAATTGATATTGTTGAAAAACAATTCGGTCAAGAAATTCATCCGGCTGATGAGCGGATAAGTAAATATATATTTCAATTGTACGATAAAAATTTGATCTCATTTAATGAAATAAACGAATAGGAGTTAACTATGGGAGCTATCTTAGGTCACTTAAAACCTGAATCGGTATTTAATCAGTTTGAAGAGATTTGTAAATATCCCCGTCCTTCAAAACAAGAAGAGAAGATTGCTGAATATGTTATGTCAGTAGGTGAAAGAAATAACCTTAAAACAGTTAAAGATGCTTTTGGAAACATAATCATTTTTAAACCGGCAACCCCGGGATTTGAAAATCGTAAAACTGTAGCTCTTCAAGGTCACATCGATATGGTTTGCGAAAAAAATAGAGGAGTTGAGCACGATTTTGATAATGATCCCATTGATGTTTACATCGACGGAGAGTGGATAAAAGCTAGAGGAACAACACTTGGAGCAGATAACGGAATCGGTGTTGCTGCTGCTCTTGCTGTACTTGAAGATAAAACTCTAAAACATGGACCGCTTGAATTTTTATTCACACTCGATGAAGAGACAGGGTTGACAGGAGCTTCTAGTTTAGATCCGTCAATTCTTAAAGCAGATATTTTATTGAATATGGATTCTGAAGAAGAAGGTTCACTTTATATTGGCTGCTCCGGTGGAAAAACAACAATGGCAAATTTTACATTTTCTGCTGAACCTGTTCCTGCAGACTCGGTTGCGTACGAAATAAAAGTGTTAGGATTGACAGGCGGTCACTCCGGTCTTGAAATTCAAACCGGTTTTGGTAATGCGATAAAGATAATTAACAGATTAATTTGGCATTCCACAAAACATCAATCACTTCGTATTGCGAAAATTGAAGGGGGAAATAAGCATAATGCTATTCCTCGCGAAGCATTTGCTACTGTTACAATTCCACAATCACATGAAGCAGATTTCTTAGCTTACGTAACAGAGTATAATAAAATTGTTAAAGATGAAAATGTTACAAAAGATCCAAATCTTTCTGTAACGGTTGAAAAATGTGAATTGCCAGCAGAAGTAATGGATATTAAAACTCATCGTAACTTGATTGATGCTCTTTATGCAATCCCTCATGGCGTATTAAAAATGTCACCTGACATCGAAGGTTTAGTAGAAACATCAACCAATCTTGCAATTATCGAAACAGTCGGAGCAAATGTAAAAATTGTAACAAGTCAGAGAAGCTCAGTCGCATCTGAGATTAGAGATTCAGTTGACATGGTTACATCTGTATTCTATCTTGCCCAAGCAAAAGTTAATCATGGAGATGGCTATCCGGGATGGAAACCCAATATTCATTCGGAAATTTTAATTTTATTCAAAGATAGCTATAAGAAGCTTTTCGGAAAAGAACCTGAAGTAAAAGCAATTCATGCAGGGCTTGAGTGTGGTATTATCGGCGAAAAATATCCGGGCATGGATATGATTTCATTTGGACCAACTATGTTTGGTGTTCATTCACCTGATGAAAGATTAAAAATTGATACTGTTGAACCCTTCTATAAATTATTGACGGATGTGCTTGAAAATATTCCGGCTAAGTAGTTTTGCATTTTAGCATTGATAAACTTAATTTTCTGAGGTTGTCAAATTTGATAACCTCAGATTTTTTTTGAATCAATCATCACAACTTGATTTAGGAGGATAGCATTCTGGAAAAGACCCAACCCAATCCGCTCTTTAGATGGACCGTACTCGTATTTATTAGTCTTGCAATGTTTGGAAACTATTATATATATGATAGTATTGCCCCCATAGCTGATTTATTAAAATCCAGTCTTGGTTATGATGATGAATTTATAGGTGCAATGTATTCTGTTTATAGTGTCGCAGCGATTATTATTTTATTAATTGGCGGTGTTATAATTGATAAATATGGGACGAAGAAATCTATACTTTTTTTTGGAGCTCTTTGTACCTTAGCGGCAGCTGTTACCGCATCATCTTCAGATAAATATGTAATGCTGGCAGGAAGAGTATTATTGGGAATTGGTTCTGAACCCCTAATTGTGGCTATCACAACCTCTATTGCCAAGTGGTTTAAAGGAAAAGAACTAAGTTTTGCATTTGGATTAAATCTAACAATAGCACGACTCGGTTCAGTAGCAGCTGATAATTCGCCAACTTGGGCAAGTGGCTTTTATGGTGATTGGCAAAGCCCGCTTTACCTTGCTGTAATTATTTCAATCGCATGTTTACTGGGGGGTATAATTTATTATCTCTTGGAAAATTATGCAGAAAAGAATTATATATTGGGGCAAGCGAGTGAAACTGATAAACTTGATATTAAAGGTCTTTTTAAGTACAATAAAACATTCTGGTTTGTTGTAGCACTCTGTGTAACTTTTTATTCGGCAGTTTTTCCTTTTAGAAGTTTTGCTATTAAGTTTTTTATGGAAGCACATGGTGAAACGAGAGAATTCGCAGGATTTCTAAACAGTATCCTGCCACTTTCTGCAATGATTGCAACACCACTTTTTGGTTTATTAGTTGATAAAGTGGGGAAACGTTCTCTTTTTATGTTTATCGGTTCAGTTTTATTGCTCCCTGTATTTTTACTTATGGTTTACACTGATATTTCTCTCTACGTACCGATAGCAATGATGGGAATATCATTTTCACTTATTCCGGCAGTGATGTGGCCTTATGTTGCTTACATTGTAGATGAAAAGAAACTTGGAACAGCTTATGCGTTGATGACTCTGATTCAACAAGTTGGTTTAGCAGGGTTTAATTGGATGATCGGTTTTGCTAATGATTATTCAGGTGCTTCCCCTACAAATCCTCAGGGCTACGAACTAGGAATGTGGATTTTCTCATCACTTGGATTTTTCGGTGTATTTTTTAGTTTCTTATTGCATAGATCAGAAAAAACATCAACAGTTTAGGTTAAAGTCTAAATTACTCTAGCGGTTAAAAAATTATGAGAAGTATCAAAAAAAAATCTGTAGTTGTTTTAATTCTACTTACTCTATTCTTAACAGCGAATAATAGCTATTCACAAGAATTTGGATTCGGTTGTTTAGGATTTGTCGGTGGATTTGCCGGTTTTGAATCATCTGCTTTTAAACCGAATGATTTTAATAATTATATAGCAGATTTTAACGAGACTCGAAAAGATACACTAAGTCAATCACTTAATTCTTTCGGAGATTCAAAAGGATTCCGCTTCGGCATAAATTTCTTTAGACATAACTATGACGGCTTATTAATAACGGCAAAAGGATCTTATTCAAGCCTCAGTCAAAAAAATAATGCAGCCTTCCTCAGCAATAATTTAACATTCTCACATTCTTATGAAATAAGTCTACAAAACTTTTCGATTGGTGTCGATTTTGGAACATCTATTTCATCTTTACTTGACTGGAAGGTTATTGATGCCGCTCTCATAATAAATCGAACTAAATTAACAAGGACAAGAAACAGTCCCAATCAAGCATCGCAAATAGATAATTACGCATCGGAAAAATTTGCAATCGGTTATACACTCGGAAGTGGTTTTATTCTAAAACTTGTTTCGGATTATATAAGTCTTGAGGGATCAATAGGCTTTTCATTTTTTGAAGTAGGAAGAATGAAAAATGATTCCGATAACTCTTATCTTACTTATAGAGAATCATCTGACGTGCCTATGGAAAAATTTATTAAAGCCGGTGGTCTAAGCGGAATTATTCAATTGAATTTAAGTTTTCCATTATAAAGGAGTTTTTTATGAAAATGTCTAAATTAGATAAAGCATCTGAAATTGCAATTCTTAATTGCATGGGTGTAAAAAAGGAAGAAAGAATATTGGTTATCTCCGATCCGAATAAACGTGAAATAGGATATTCATTATTCACCAACGCCTTGCGTCTCGGATTCGAGTCATTATATGTTGAAATGAAACCGGGCAGAATTAATGGTGAAGAACCATCACCTCAAATTGCAGATTTAATGAAAAAATTTGATGTGGTTTTTTGTCCAACAACAAAATCATTAACTCACACTGATGCAAGAAGAGAAGCCTCTGCGCTAGGAGTCAGAATTGCAACTTTCCCCGGTATTACAAAAGATGTAATGATTAGAGGCTTAAATGCTGATTACAATTATATTTCAAAACTCTCGATTAAATTGAAAAAAATACTTGAGAAGGGAAAATTTGTTAGAATAACTACCGCACTCGGAACTGATATTTCCTTTTCAATTGCGGGAAGAACTTCTTATGCCTCAAAAGGTCTATTTCATAAAAAAGGGGAGAGCGGCAACTTACCAACAGGTGAAACATTTTTAGCTCCTGTTGAAGGTACTTCCAATGGTGTTTTTATTGTTGATGGTTCAATGGCCGGACTCGGTTTGATGAAAAATGTTAATCTTCGGATTGAAGTAAAAGATGGTTATGCAACAAAAATTACAGGTGGTGCAATTGCTTCAAAGTTGAATAAGATGCTGGATGAAGTCGGAAAAGATGCCAGAAATATTGCTGAGTTTGGAATAGGAACAAATCCAAGTGCAAAACTAAGCGGTGTTCTTTTGGAAGATGAAAAAGTTATGGGAACTATTCATATAGCACTTGGTAATAATAAATCGATGGGTGGAAGTGTTAACGTCCCCATCCACTTAGATGGAGTTGTTAAGAAACCGACAGTTTATCTCGATGGAAAATTATTAATGAAAGATGGTAAACTTCTGGTTGATATTTAAAGACCAATTGGAATTAATAAAAAAAGGCAGCCATTGAGCTGCCTTTTTTGTATAATCAAAATAATTATAAGTTAAAAAACAACAGTACCAGAACCTGAAGGAAGAACTAAATTCTTTTCCAAATCATAAGAAACAAATTCTGTAGCATTTGCCGGAATAGTTGCTTTTAATATCTCTAAATTGAATGCTCTGTCTAATTTCCAATCGGTAGGTTGAATTGTAATGAACAATGTTTTACCTGAAAGATCAACCGGAAAACTAACACCTGTAGGAGCATTGTTTAAAAAATCTTCTCCAGGATAATTTGGAATAGAAAGAGGACCGCAATATGTTGAGTCGTTATCTTTAATAGAGGCACTTCTAAATCCGCCGGTTTTAAGTAACTTACCATCAATAGTTACCCATGCATTATACTCCCAACCTGCAGGTAGAGAAGGTAATACTAAAGCCGGGAGAATTGGTGGAGCGTCAACATTTTTTACAAACCAGATTCCGCTTTTCTTTACTGCGTTAACTGTATCGGTAGGTGTGAATAATGTATATTTACCCGTAACTGTTGAAAAATCATTATTAAACGCGATATCAGTTTTAACACTTAAATTAACTTTATTTGCAGAAAAAATCCCTGCTAAAAATCTTCTGCCTCTTGAAATGGAGTCATTCAAAGTACTTGAATCATGCTCAATTGTAACAGCCAAATACTTGGCTCCTTGCATGTGTCCCAATTTTACATCATAAGTTTTGCTATAAGAAGCACCGCTATTAGCAACCTTAAAATTATCTAACTTAACTGAATCCTTTCCGAATACCCAAACAGCAAAATGAGTAGAATCTGAAAGTAGAGGTAAATAGTTTAATGATATAGAAACAGTTCCATCTGATTCAGTTACAACTGTTGTAGTTATATTATCGGTACAACTTGAAATGATAATTAATATCGAAGCGAGTATAGAGAAAAGTATTCTTTTCATTATGATGAGGTCCCTTACAATTATGTAAAATAGATACTCAAAATTATTTTGATTTGAGTGCAAAGTCAAGTAAAACTTTTAATATCAATTACTTAGAAATTGTTTACGGTAATATGAAGTGTGAAAATAGAATTACTATTCGGTTAGATAGATTCTTTTAAAATTGACTCTATCAGAAATAATACATAGTTTTTAAAACAAGATTAAAAATCTTACTAATAAATAAATTAGAAAACAATCATCCGATAAATTAGGAGCTAAAGTATGAGATCGGTTTTTACCTTTACCTTTCTAATAGCCATCCTTCTCATTACAACAGTCTATCCGCAATCCGGAAAAATATCCGGTACGATAAAAGATGCAAACACTAATGAAGCCTTAATAGGAGCCAACATCATTGTGACGGGAACTAATCTTGGTGCCGCTACAGATTTAGAAGGTTACTTCGTAATCCTTAATGTCCCCCCGGGGAACTATAGTTTACGTGCTTCAATGATTGGGTATGGTCCTTCAACAATGACAGATGTTCGTGTAAACATTGGACAGACTACTGAAATTGAATTCAGATTATTACCTCAAACTTTTCAAACTGAGGAAGTAGTAGTTACAGCCAAAACTCCGGTAGTTCAAAAAGACGTTTCTGCGAGTACTGTTAACTTACAATCCAGTCAATTTGAAAATCTCCCAATTGCAAATGTTTCGACGGTTGTCGGACTTCAAGCGGGCATCCGTTCCGGTTTGGAAATAAGAGGTGGTTCAAGTAATCAAACAGCTTTTATGGTTAACGGATTGACTTTGCGTGACGGTAGAGATAATTCTCCATTCACCGCAGTTAGTTTTACTTCAGTAGATGAAGTACAAATACAAACAGGTGGTTTCAATGCAGAATATGGAAATATCCGTTCGGGCGTTGTTAATGTTGTTACTAAAGAAGGGAAGAATGACCGATATAGTTTCAGCTTCTTCAGCCGCATCAGGCCTGCAGGTAAAAAGTATTATGGTGATGGTCCAACTTCTCCGGATGCATATTGGATTCGTCCATATCTTGATAATGAAGTAGCTTGGACAGGAACTAAAAATGGTGCATGGGATGAATTTACCCAACGTCAGTATCAGGAATTTCAGGGTTGGAATTCAATTTCTGAAAAATTAATGTCAGATGATGATCCTACAAATGACCTTTCTCCTGAAGCTGCTCAACGATTATTTTTATGGGAACACCGAAAAGATGCTAGAATTTTAAAAGCTGATTATGATATAGATGGAAGTTTAGCCGGACCGGTTCCGTTTCTCAATAAGCTTTGGGGTAATTTACGATTCTTGGCTTCATTCCGAGCTAATAGAAATATGTATATCATTCCTTTAGCAACAGACAGCTACCAAGATTATACGGGACAATTAAAACTTACGGCAGATATAACTTCTACAATGAAGATTTCAGTAGAGGGATTGATGAGTCAATCAGATGCGACTGCAAGTAATAACACCGGAACAGGTGGTATAATTGCGAGTGCAGGAACTATTGGCTCTCTATTACAATCATCACGAACCAGTTATGGAGATAGTAGAATATTTTCTTCTGATTATTGGGCTCCCTCAGTAATTAATAGAAGTATGTACGGTGCAAAGTTTACTAATGTTTTATCAAATACAACATTTTATGAAGCTCAGGTCAGTGCGTTTTTATCGGAATATAGTACAAACCCTGGAACTCCGAGAAACAACTCGAGGCTTTATCCGATTGTCCCCGGTTATTATTATGCAGATGAAGCTCCATTCGGTTTTGAAGATAGCTCCTCATCAGGAATTGGAAGTAATATGAGAATGGGTGTTGGTATGTCGAGCGGAAGAGACAGTAGTAAAACTACAGTTGTAAACGCCCGTTTTGACATTAACAGCCAGATCGATAAGTTTAATAATATTAAAGCGGGTTTCGAAATCACCTTAACAACAAATGATGTCAATTATGGTATTTATGATAAGTATTTACCTTCTGCTAATACTCGCTACTTGTGGAAAACTACTCCACTGAGTGGTGCGATTTATGTGCAGGATAAAATTGAATATGAAGGGATGATTGCAAATCTTGGTTTACGATTTGATTATTCAAATGCAAATGAAGAGTGGTTTGTAATTGAGAATCCATACGATTTAGCCTTCTCAGGTGAAAAATCATCTTTTATTGATGAAATATTAAAGAAAGAACCTGCTAAAGCTCATCTCATGATAAGTCCACGTATTGGTGTTGCATTCCCGATTACTGAAACAAGTAAACTCTATTTTAACTATGGACATTTCAGACAATTACCGAACCCGCGTAATTTATACATGTTAAGAAGAGAGTCATACTCAAATAAAATTTCTGAAATTGCTGATCCTAATCTACCGTTACAAAAAACCGTAGCTTACGAATTAGGTTACGAACAAAGTTTAATGGAAGAATACTTGATAAGAATAGCCGGTTATTATAAAGATGTTTCTAATCAACCAAGATTAGTAACATTTATAAGTAGAGATAATAAAGTCAGTTATTCAACACCGAGACCTGATTCATACGAAGATATCCGTGGTTTTGAAATTACTTTGACGAAGAATCGTGGCGATTGGGTCCAAGGATTTTTAAATTATACTTATTCAGTTGAAACCTCAGGGTATTTCAATTTTAGTACTTACTATCAAAATTCTGCTGAGCAGAGAAGATTTGAACGACTTACAAGAGAAAATTACCAGCAAAAACCCGTACCTCAACCTTACGCAAGGGCAAATGTTGATTTCTTTACACCAACAAAAGATTTCGGTCCTGAATTTGCCGGAATTGGTTTGTTAACAGATTGGAGAATCAACGTACTCGGGAACTGGAGTTCAGGTGGTTATTTCACATGGGCTGGTGGAGGTAGTTCAGCTATCCCGGGAGTTTTAAATAATGTGCAATGGACTGATTACTGGAGTGTTGATTTAAGATTCAGTAAAAGCTTTAAGTTTGGTCCGGCAAATTTCCAAATCTTCTGTGATATCAGTAATATCTTTAATATAAGATATATGAGCCGATATGGATTCATCGATGGAAATGATAACGATAATTATATGAAATCGCTTCATCTTCCGGATGGTATAGTTGACAGCCGCTTTGGCTATGTAAACGTACCGGGGAAAGATAGACCGGGTGATTATAGAGAGTCGAACGTAGCATATGTTCCGATAGTAGCTGTAGCGGCTTTAACCGGAGTTGGCACACCTGTTCCTACCGCTATTTATTATGAATCAAACTCCGGAAAATATTTCCAGAACGACGGTAACGGATGGAACGAAGTTGATAATGGAAAAATGAGTAAAATACTTGATGAGAAGGCATACATCGATATGCCAAATCAATCATTCTTATCATTCGTTAATATAAGAAATGTCTATTGGGGTTTGAGATTTTCACTCGAACTCTTTTAATTAATATTGTTAAGCAATTGAAGTGAAAACACTAAACAGGAAAATGTACAATGATTCAAAATAAATCATTCAGAAAATTTTCAACACTTACAGCAGTTGTTCTATTCCTATTGATGGGGCAGTCTAATTTATTTGCTCAGTTTGATGTAAAATGGATGTCAACAGGTTCACTTCACAACTGGTTCTCTGCAATCGGTAGTGAAATTGAAGAGGGATTCGTGAAACGTCAACAATATGGAATGCAATGGCCTGCAATTTACGATTACCAGAACATCCAGGCTTGGAAAGCAATGTGGATTGGCACAAAAGACTTTACTGATGAACAAGGCAGATTCTTTCCTGTAAAAGTTGTTCACGTTGGTCCTCGTGTCTCTGGCGGCGGTGAATTCTTTCCGATTAAACATGCAATGAAAAGTAAATTTGAAAAACCGATTGTTTTTGTTGATGGAAGCCTTTCAGAAGGAAAGTCAGTTGATATTGATGAAATTGATCCGTCACTTCCATGGGATAGAGAAATTGAAACTATCGTAAATTCTCAACTTGGAATAACGATGACAAGAAGAGTTTTTCAGTTCTCACAGCAGTATCATGATAATTATATTGTAAATGAGTACATCTTTAAGAATACCGGTAATGTTAATGGTGATCAAGCAATTGAGCTGCCAACACAAAACTTAAAAGATGTTGTCTTTTTCTTTCAGTGGAGATTGGCTCCTTGTGAACAAACCCGTTATGTTATCGGTAACCCTACGGGATGGGGAATGAATACCACTTATGATACAAGAGGTGACGGTAAACTAGTTGACCCTCCAAATGAACAATTCAGAGCTCATTTTGCATGGCATGGAAAATATCCTGCTTTTACTCAATATGATAATTTGGGAGGACCAATTTGGAATTCAGCTTTATATGTACCGGCTACTGATACTTCAGGAAGATTAGGGGCTCCTCAATTTGCCGGGATTGTAACAGTTCATGCTGATAAATCAGCTTTAGATAAAACTGATAATCCGGCACAACCATTTACAACCAAAACTTTTGATTCAGATGGACCACTTCAATCCGGTAATGATGCATTTAATGCAGGGAAAATGGCGGATGAGTATGCTTTCATAAGTTCCGGAAATGAAAATCGGCATATGACAAAAATTGGTGAAACTAATCCTGTTCAGCCTACCAAAGATCCGGCAGTCGGTACTAATGGAGGTTTCTCCGCCGGTAACGGTTATGGACCTTATAACTTAGCTCCAGGTGATAGCATCAGAATTGTTATGGTTGAAGCAGTTTCTGGAATAAGTCGAGAAAAAGCTATCGAAGTCGGCAGAAAATATAAAGCAGATAAAGATGCATTATCAAAAAATACAGCGTTCTTTACCGGTAAAGATTCATTATTCCAGACCTTTAAAAGAATAGAAAAGGGATTTCAGAATAATTGGAATTTTGAAAAAGGACCTTTGCCTCCACAAGAATTTTATGTAGATGGCTTAGGTGATAGAATAGCTCTAAAATGGAAACCGTACAATGATGCTGATCCTGATATAACCGGATATAGAGTCTTTCGTGCCATCGGTAGTTTCAGTGATAGTACTTATAACATGATTGCTGAATTGCCTGCAAGTGCTCGTTCGTATAATGACACTGAAGTCCCAAGAGGCGTAAATTGTTATTATTTCTTGCAATCAGTCGGTAAACCAATTGTAGCTGATCCTACATTAAATATCCCTGCAGGTAATTTGGTCAGCAGCCGTTATTATACACAAACTTTCGATCCGACATTTTTGAAGAAAGAAGCAGCATTAAATTTGGATAACGTCAGAATAGTACCTAATCCACTTAACTTAGCTTCTGATCCGAATAATCTTAGATTTCCTGAAAGAAGCGATAGAATGTTCTTCTTTAATCTTCCGGGGAATGCTACAATTAAAATATATACCGAATATGGTGAATTGATTAAAACCATTGAACATACAAACGGGAGTGGCGATGAATTCTGGGATTGTACAACATCATCTAACCAGGTTATTGTGAGCGGTATTTATATAGCGGTTGTGAAAGATAATAGCACCGGCGATCAAAAAATTCTTAAATTCGTCGTAATACGTTAATACCGAAAGAGAGTAATAAAACATGAAAAATATTTATAAAATTTCTGCTCTTTGTTTATTGATAATATTATCGGTAGGACAATTAAGTTTTAGTCAACAAAAACTTGCACAAACCGGGATGAAGTTTTTGCTTGTTAGTCCCGATGCAAGAGCCTCAGCACTTGGTGATGCTGTTACAGCACTAGAAGGAGATGTTTCTTCATTATTCTTCAACCCGGCAGGTTTAGCGAGACAAACAGCTTTTTCTGATGTTTCGCTGGGACAAGTAAAATGGATTGCCGATATTAATTACTATTATGGTGCTGCATCATTTGCTCCTTATGATGGTAATTATGGAGTCCTTGGTTTATCGTTGGTTTATGTTGATTATGGTGATTTCTTTGGAACTATTAGAGCAAATAATGACGCCGGCTATATTGATATGGGTATTTATAACCCAAAAGCTTATTATTTCGGATTAACCTATTCTAAAGCTTTGAATGATAAATTTTCAATTGGTGGAAATCTTAAGTATGCTGTTCAAGATTTAAAGTCATCAATAACTGCAGTTAACGTAACAACAGGCACTTATACGAAAAAAGAATATACACCAAACGTACTAGTGTTTGATTTTGGAATGTTATATCATACCGGTTTTCAAAGCCTTTCATTCGGTGCAGTTGTAAGAAATTTTTCGAAAGAAATGAAACTCGAAGGCGAAGGATTTCAACTTCCATTAATTTTTAAAGTTGGTGTTGCTTACAATGCAGCCGATATTTTTGACCTTGATAAAAATGAACATTCAATTCAGTTAGCTGTCGAAGCAGTTCATCCTCGAGATTATGCAGAACAAATCAATGCAGGCGTTGAGTATAAGTTTATGAACATGCTTGCATTAAGAGCCGGTTGGTCAGCACCTAATGATGAACATAATTTTACGGCAGGTATTGGTTTTCAAAAGTCAATTGCAGATATCAATCTTGGAATTGATTATGCTTACGTACCATGGACTACCTTTTCTAACGTACATAAATTCAGTATTCATTTTGGGTTTTAAGCTAGATAATGATAAATATTCTAATTTTAATTAAAATGGCAAATGCTATGAAAATACAAAGACTTAACAAAGCTACTCAAGTTGCTTTTCCTAAATTATTAATTATGTTTTTTGTGATACTTACACTTTTCATTGGTTGTAACGAAGAAGACAAAGTCACTAGTCTGTGGAACGGAGATTATTCTCCATCTCCGGCTCCTATTATTACAGCAATAGCCCCGGCTGGTCAAGGATTAGCGGGAATTGAAGAAGTAACAATAACGGGGAGTAATTTTTCTCCAAATGTCGGTGAAAACTTTGTTTATTTCGGTACAGCGAAGGGAACAGTGTTGCAAGCAACGACTACCTCACTATTAGTGAAAGCCCCTAATTTTGTTGGTGATTCTCTTAACGTTAGAGTTGTGGTTCAAAATGCTTTGAGTACAAGCAATACAATCCAATATAAACTCCTCTCAGCGTTTAGGGTTGCTGTCGAATTCGGAACAGGTGTTTCACCATCAGGAATCACTTTTGATAATGCAGGGAATATGTATTATTTCCTTCAAGGGATTAAAAAAGTTACACCTGCAGGAGATACAAGTTCATATGCACCAAAAGGGGCAGAAACATTTTGGGCTTCGCTTAAATTTGGACCGGACGGAGCACTTTATGCTGTAAGAAGTGTAGCCGGTATCTTCAGAATTTTACCCGGGGCAACTCCTGCATCTTGGGTTACTTCATCTGCAGGTATTGGATCAACAAATGATTTTGATTTTGATGTCAACGGTAATATGTGGGCTGGTGGTAATGCAACTATAATTTCAAGAATAAAACAGGATAAAAGTGTAAAAACTTTTGCTAGCCCATCGTTCGTTGTTCGAGGTGTAAGAGTATATAATGGTTACGTCTATTTCAGTGGAAGAAAAGATAATAAAGAAGGAGTTTGGCGTGGACAAATTCTTGCAAGTGAAGATCTTGGTCCGCTAGAACAATATTTTGATTTTACAGCGGCAGGATATTCGGGTGATGCTACATCATTAGCTTTTTCATCTGATGGAATATGTTACCTTGGTGTAAATACACAAGTAACCACGGGTGTAGAACCCATAATAGTAATTAATAGTGATGGATCTTCGAAAATTCTTTATCCAGGTGTGCTTGACCCGAAAGGGAAAATGAAATGTCAATCTCTTTTTTGGGGACCGGGTCAACATATTTATTATGTTAGACAAATTGCAAATAATACAGAACCTGATAAAGAAGCGATAGTAGAAGTTTATATTGGTAAAACTAGTGCACCATATTTTGGCAACTGATTTTATAAAATTAAGAATGGATATAGTTTAAGTTATCCATAAATAATACAAACAAACAAAGGAGAAAAAAATGGTAAAGAGATTCTTTGGAGTCTTAACGTTGTTGGTTCTATTAACTGTTACGGGATATTCCCAATGGCAGTTTTCAGGAGTATTCCCTGATTCATCGAATAAAGCGATCAATCACACAGGAATGGTCCATGGTATGGCTACAGATCCGGATGGTAAAATTTGGATCATGAATTATTACGCTTATTCAAGAGATACTCTTCGTGTTCCTTATCCTGATGCAAACAATCCTGGACAAAACCGAGATACTTTATTAACTGTTCGTGCATTGTATGTTCACAATCCTGATGGAAGTCTTCATACTTTCCCTACCGTTAATGGTATTCAAGTAGAAAACCCAATTTTATTTTACCGCGATAATAATGGTGCAGTTGATGATACTTTGGGTGGTGAATATCCTTGGATTCCTACAGCATCTTGGACAAATACCGGTCGTGGTATGAGAACTGATGCTAATGGAAATATTGTAGCAGTATATTTCTCATATCATTATAAATATGATTATAAGACTGGTTTTGGTTTAGGTAAAGTGGTTCCTTTTGCCGGTTCAGCAGTTTCCCCCGGTATTTCTAAAGAAGGAAATAAGATGTTTGCAGCTCAAGTAGTTGGTGGAGCTCAACCAATAAAAGAGTATGATAATGCATTCAGTTATGTTGGTGATGCTGTTCCATTGAGTGTTGGGTTTTCACGCTCATTTGAAGTTGGGCCTGATGGAAATACTATCTATTGGGCAGGTTATACACTTCATGGTGTATATGTTTATAAAAGAGCAGATGAATTCAGTGTATTTGATTCAGTTGGGGTAATATTAAAAGGGTTTGATTCAGAGTCATTTACTTGGGATCCGGCTACAGGATGGTTATGGGCTAGTGCGGGTTCAGGTAATGACCTTCCAAATCGTTTTGTTGAACCCGATGGAACCCCTGTAGTTACTTACTGGTCACCAAACACCTGGTATGGTTATGATGTAAATACCGGTATGGTAATGGATAGTATTAAATGGGCAAATTTAAGTGATGGTGCTTTGCAACGTCCTCGTGCTATAGCATTTAGTCCAACCGGAGATACTTGTTATGTTGGTAATTTCGGGACATTTGCATTCGAAGGTGCTCAGCGCTTTATCAATCCAAACAGACCACAAAGTCTACGTCAGGAAAACAGTGGTTTAGTAAAAGGATTTGAATTAGTTCAAAACTATCCTAATCCATTTAATCCTTCAACAGAGATTAAATTCTCAGTAATTAATTCAGGAATGACATCATTGAAAGTTTATGATGTTCTTGGACGTGAAGTTGCCGTTTTAGTTAACGAAAACTTAACATCAGGTCAATATATTTACACTTTCAACGGTTCAGATTTAGCTTCAGGTACTTATGTTTATGAGTTAACTCAAAATGGTACAAGAGTAGCTAAAAAAATGTTATTAATGAAGTAATCAGAATTATTTCAAATGAAAAGGCAGGGGAACCTGCCTTTTCTGTTTTAAAGATAAACTCATTATTAGTGATGATGTAATTTTATA
>JAGUXE010000128.1 GCA_020061995.1 Ignavibacteriales bacterium
AACTTTTCTACAATCGGCAAACACATAATGCTTCTGAATGCCCGCCAAATAAAAGAAGCCCTTGGTAAAAGGAAAATAATTCTTCTTGCAATTGAAGATATCACTGAAAGGAAGCGCATAGAATCCGGTCTTGAAAAAACTCGAAAAGAACTTGCGGCTATAAAAGTATCCGCCGATGAAATGGGTATATTTGCCGAGAACTTAATCGACACTATACGTGAACCTTTGCTTGCGCTGAATAAAGACTTAAGAGTAGTAAAAGCAAGCAGATCATTTTATGTTTTTTTCAAGGTTACTCCTCAGGAAACAATTGGAACATTAATTTATGATCTCGGAAATCACCAATGGAATATTCCCAAACTTAGAGAATTATTAGAGACTATCCTTTCTGAAAAAACAACTTTCGACAATTATGAAGTTGAACATAATTTTACTTCAATTGGTAAACGAATCATGCTTTTAAATGCTCGAAAAATTCAAGGAGGGTTGGATCAGGAACCGATAATTCTTCTCGCTATCGAAGATATAACCAAGCGTAAGGAAATAGAAAAAGGTTTAGAGAATACACGAAAAGAACTTGCGGTGATTAAAATATCGGCAGATGAAGCAAGTGAATTCTCTCAGAACGTCATCAACACCGTTCGGGAACCTTTACTTTCTTTGAATCAAGACCTTAGAGTGGTGGCGGTCAGCCGTTCTTTCTATGATTTTTTTAAGGTAAAGCCTGAAGAAACTGTGGGACAACTTATTTATGATCTTGGAAATAAACAATGGAATATCCCCAAACTGCGGCAACTGCTGGAAACCATACTTCCCCAGAAGGCATCCTTTGATAATTATGAGGTTGAACACGATTTTGCTACAATCGGAAAGCGTATTATGCTTTTGAATGCCCGGCAGATTATAAGGACTTCCAGAAAGAAAGAACGGATCATCCTTCTTGCCATCGAGGATATCACCGAACGCAAAGAGTTCGAAGCCGGTCTGGAAAAAACCCGCAGAGAACTTGTGGTGATTAAAAAATCCGCAGATGAAGCCAGTGAATTAGCCGAGAACATTATCAACACTGTTCGTGAGCCTTTACTTTTATTGGATAAAGAGTTAAGAGTCGTAAAAGCCAGTAGTTCATTTTATGATTTCTTCAAAGTTAATAGTGATGAAACTATCGGGACATTAATCTACGATTTAGGAAATAAGCAATGGGATATCCCAAAGCTGAGAGAATTACTAGAAACAATTCTTCCTGAAAAAACAACTTTTGACAATTACGAAGTTGAACATAACTTTTCTACAATCGGCAAACACATAATGCTTCTAAATGCCCGCCAGATAAAACAAGCCCTTGGTGAAGAGAAAATAATTCTACTTGCAATTGAAGATATCACTGAAAGGAAGCGCATAGAATCCGGACTCGAAAAAACTCGCAAAGAACTTGCGACAATAAAAATATCCGCAGATGAAATTAGTACATTTGCCGAAAGCTTAATCAACACTGTTCGTGAACCGTTGGTTGCATTGGATAAAGATTTGAGAGTAGTAAAAGCCAGCAGATCATTTTATGTTTTTTTCAAGGTTACCCCTCAAGAAACAATTGGAACATTAATATATGATTTGGGAAATCACCAATGGAATATTCCCAAACTGAGGGAACTGCTTGAAACAATTCTACCACGAAACGCAACTTTTGACAACTTCGAGGTTGAGCATAACTTTTCTACTATCGGTGAACGAATAATGCTTTTAAATGCGAGAAAAATTCAAAGAGGATTGGGAAAGGAACTGATAATTTTATTAGCGTTTGAAGATATTACACAACGCAAAAAGATCGAAAAAGGTTTGGAGAGTACACGAATAGAACTTGCTATGATAAAAAAAACTGCCGATGAAGTAAGTGAATTGGCAGAAAATATAATTAACACAGTTCGAGAACCTTTGCTGCTCCTTGATAAGGAATTGAGAGTAGTTAAAGCCAGTCGTTCTTTTTTTGATTTCTTTAAAGTAAACTCCAATGAAACAATTGGAAGCCTGATCTACGATCTTGGCAATCGTCAGTGGGATATTCCTAAACTAAGAGAACTCCTTGAAACAATTCTTCCCGAAAAAACATCATTCGATAACTATGAGGTAGAGCATAACTTTTCTACAATCGGTGAACGTATTATGCTTTTGAATGCCCGTAAGCTAAAAAGAGGATTGGGAAAAGAACGGATAATACTTCTTGCAATTGAAGATATTACCGAGCGTAAAGAAATTGAGAAACAACTCGAAAAAGCAAAAATTGAAGCAGACCGAGCAAATTTAGCAAAGAGTGAATTCCTCTCCCGCATGAGTCACGAACTAAGAACTCCAATGAATTCCATTCTCGGATTTGCTCAATTGATGGAAATGGGAGAACTGATTCCAACACAAAAGAAGGGTGTTCATCAGATTATTAAAAGCGGAAAACATCTTCTTGGTCTCATAAATGAAGTACTTGATATGGCAAAGATTGAAACCGGACAGTTAACAGTTTCGCCGGAACCGGTTGAAATTTTCAGTATTATTTTAGAAACCATAGATATTGTTAGTCAACTTGCTGAAAAAAATCATATCACACTCGAAACTGATGCTTCTACTACTAAACAACTTTTTGTGAAAACAGATTGTCAGCGTTTAAAGCAAGTTCTTCTCAATTTGATTAATAATGCTATTAAGTATAATCAGAAAGGGGGTTCCGTTAAAGTTGGCTGCACAATAAAGAAGTCTGACGGGATAAATGAAGATGCAATTCGAATTAGTGTGACTGATACCGGAAAAGGAATTTCAAAAGAGCATCTGGAAAAACTTTTCACTCCGTTCGAACGCATTGGCGCTGAAAGGACAGAAACTGAAGGGACAGGACTTGGATTAGCTATTTCTCAAAAATTAATTAAAGCTATGGGGGGAAAAATTGGCGTTGAAAGCGAAGTTGGTATGGGAAGTACTTTCTGGATTGAACTGCCCCACGCTGAAAGTCTGATGAAGAATTATGATCAAAAAAATGAAATAAATATTTCTCAATCTAAAATTGAATATGGCAGTGGTACCATTTTATATATCGAAGATAATCTTTCCAACATACAATTAGTCGAACAAATTTTAGAAACTCATCGCCCGGTAGTTAGATTAATAACAACTATGTATGGAAGAAATGCAGTTCAATTTGCGATTGATTACATCCCCGATTTAATTCTGCTTGATCTCAATCTCCCCGATATACATGGTAGTGAAGTAATAAAGTTGTTACAATCTGAACCGAAGACGGCAGAATTACCGGTTATTATTATCAGTGCAGATGCTATGACAAACCAGATTAAGCAATTGAAAGAAGCCGGTGCCAAAGATTTTCTTGTAAAGCCGATCGATATAGTAAAATTTTTGAAAACAGTCGATGAATGGATTAGGAAAAAAATCTAGAGTACGAAGTTGGGTAATGAGTGATAGAAGAAAAAGACAAAGTGAAAAGCGAATATTATTTATTTGTAATGAACCAATATTTGTCGAAACTGAGCTTAAGCTCAGAGGGACAGAAAAGATTATGGAAAATAATTTCCAATCACTGTAAAAAATAGATTGATATCATTATGAAGATTATTAAAAGAGAAAATATAAATATTGCACTTGCAACTATTGCGGGCATGGTTACAATTCTTATCGGTCTTCTCGCAATCTTTGGCGAGCAGTTCGATATTAAGTTTCTCAAGGCTATATTGAATAGCAATGCGCCAATCCAGGCAAATACCGCCGCTGCATTTATTCTAACCGGACTTGCGTTACTAATTTTGCAACGTTCATTTTCTTACAGCAAAATGCTTGTCCGCATTTTAGTGGTTACTGTTGTACTATTCTCGCTTATTTCTCTTATTGAGTATTTCTTTCTTCTAGATTTTGGTATTGACCATATTCTCGTTCCTCTTCCGGATAACGAAGCCGCTCTAATCGCTACAGGCAGACTGCCACTTTATACATCTATCAATTTTATTCTGGTTGGTTTTGCTTTGATTTTACTCACAATCCCAAATTTTAAAAAACGGTTTTTGCTTGAACTTGTAATAATATTTTCGCTTTCGATAAGTGTTATTATCTTTTTAGGTTATGTTACAAATCTAAATGAGTTGCTCACCTATGGAACCGCCAAAAAATTTGAAATGGTCTTTGGAACTTCGATAACGTTTATCATTTTGTGTCTTGGGCTGATTTTAACTGCTTATACGCAACAGCAATCTCCGGTTACAATCGAGCAAAAATTCTTTGTGGGAGCTATGACCTCTATAATAGTCCTTGTTTTTATTTCGATTCTCACTGTTTCGAGCCTTCGTTCATTGAGCGAATCCGCCAACTTAGTTGAAAATAAAACGGAAGTTAAAGAGCAAATAAGCAATCTGCTAACCGCTATAATTAATATTGAAACCGGAGTGCGCGGATATGTGATAACCGGAAGTGAAGAATATTTAGAACCGATGGAAAAATCTATTAAGGAAATTTCGGAACAACTCAAGGAGCTTCGCAATCAAATAAAGGACAATCCAGCACAGCAAAACTCCTTAAATATACTTTCGCCACTCATCGAGAAAAGAATGGCTGTAGCCAAACAAATCTTTAGCATACGTAAGTTGAAAGGATTGAGCGAAGCCATTTCACTTTTTGATGATGGAGAAGGGAAAATGCTTTCCGATAGTATCAGAGCTGTCACCTCAAAAATGATATATGTAGAAGAATATAGTCTCATGCAGATTGAACTGGAAGCTATAAAAAACAAGGCAGCGCAAACTCAAACTATCGTAATAGCGGGTTTTTTGTTTCAGGTTTTTTTGTTTGGGCTGATGTTTGTCGTAGTAAAAAGAAATTCTGCAAAACGTAAAGAGGCAGAGGAAGCGCTTCTTAAATTGAATAAAAATCTTCATTTGGAAATTGAAGAAAGACAGCTTGCCCAGGTAGAAACTCAGAAAGCAAAAGCAGAAGCCGAACGGGCAAACGTTGCAAAGAGCGAATTCCTTTCACGTATGAGTCATGAACTTAGAACTCCGATGAATTCGATTCTTGGCTTTGCACAATTGATGGATATGGGAGAACTGGACCCCGCTCACAAAAAAGGGGTGAAGTTTATCTTAAAAAGTGGAAAACATCTTCTAGAATTAATAAACGAAGTTCTCGATATAGCAAGGATTGAAGCCGGACGGATGACGATTTCAACTGAGCCGGTTGAAATTGATAGTATTGTTAAAGAAACGATTGATATTGTTCGACATCTCGCTGAAGATAATCAGATCTCGCTCGTATCAGATGATCCAATTACCAATAACCTTTATGTAAAAGCAGATCACCAGCGTTTAAAACAGGTACTTCTGAATTTAATTACCAATGCGGTTAAGTACAACCGTAAGGGAGGTTCGGTAAAAGTGGAAAGTATTATACAGAATAGTGAACTTAAATTGGAGCAGTCGGCCAACTCTATCCGCATATGCATAACCGATACAGGGAATGGTATTACTCAGGCAGATATTGAAAAACTATTTAAGCCTTTCGAACGCATTGGCGCCGAACGAGCTGAAACCGAAGGAACGGGACTCGGATTAACTATTTCCAAAAAATTGGTTGAAGCGATGGGTGGTAAAATTGGCATCAAAAGTGAGGTTGGCAAAGGAAGTACTTTCTGGATCGAACTGCCGCGGACGGAAAGTCAAAAGGAACATTACGAACGAACGAATGAATTAACTAAAACGGAAATTGAAAGAACAGCGAGCAACAAAACTATTTTGTATATCGAAGATAATCTTTTGAACTTACATTTAGTTGAACAGATTTTAGAAATGCATCGTCCTTCGATCAAATTAATAACGAATATGTATGGCAAAAACGCAGTTCAATTTGCAATTGATTACAACCCGGATTTAATTCTGCTTGATCTCGACCTGCCCGATATACACGGAAGTGAAGTGATTAAACTTTTGCAAGAGGAACCAAGAACATCGAAAATACCGGTTATAATTCTAAGCGCCGATGCAATGACAAAACAGATAAAGCAATTAATGGAAGCCGGAGCTAAAAATTATCTTATAAAACCGATTGATGTAGTGCAGTTTTTGAAAGCAGTGGATGAGTGGATTAGGATAAGCAGTACGTGATAAGTTAGAAAAAGAAGAAAGATTAAACCGGACAAACAGAATGAATAATACAACATTTGAAAACGCAAAAATTCTTATAGTAGATGACCAGCAGGCTAACATTGACGTGTTAACGGGTTTGTTAGATATTAAAGGTTTTACAAACTATACTTCGACAACTGACTCACGAAACACAAAAGATTTATACGAAAAAATTAAACCGGATTTAATTTTGCTGGATCTTCGCATGCCATATCTAAACGGATTTCAAGTATTGTTACAATTGAAATCGCTTATACCACCGGAAACTTTCCTCCCTATACTTGTTCTCACTGCTGATATTTCGCCTGAATCAAAACAAGAAGCTCTTAACGGAGGGGCAAGTGATTTTATTACAAAACCTTTTGATTTGATAGAAGTATTTCTTCGAATAAATAATCTCCTTAGAGTACGCAGCCTTCACCAACAATTAAAATTTAAGAATCAGATTTTAGAAGAGAGAGTAAACGAGCGAACACTTGAACTTCAAATGACAAATATAGAATTGATTTCAGCTAAAAATAAAGCAGAAGATATGAGCAGACTTAAATCTATTTTTCTTGCTAATATGAGTCACGAACTTCGCACACCATTAATTTCTGTGCTGGGATTTGCAGAATTACTACAACTTGAATTATTTGACCCTCAACAATTGGAATTAGTGGACTTAATTTTACAAGGGGGGAATAGATTAAATCTCACTATTAATAGTATCTTAGAATGGACACGTCTTGAATCTGAGAATCTTTCATTGATATTTACACCATCCAATTTATCTGCTGAGATTAATAAAAATATCCCTCTCTTTTTAAAGATGGCTAAACCCAAACGACTAACCATTACCCCAAATGTTTGTGATATCAATCTGACAGTGATTATTGATGTAGGGTTATTTGATAAAATACTTTTTCAATTACTCCACAATGCCATAAAGTTCACTGAAAAAGGAGGAGTTACTATTACATTAAATCAGAATAAGAAAGATGAGGTTGACTGGGCTGTCATTCGCATTACTGATACAGGGATTGGAATTGCCAAGGAAAATTTAGAAAGGATATTTGCTGAGTTTAGACAAAGTAGTGAAGGTTTTAACCGGAGTCATGAAGGGAGTGGACTTGGTCTTTCGATTGCAAAAAAAATGGTTGAACTAATCAATGGTAAAATTGAGATTGAAACTGAAGTTAATAAAGGTTCAACTTTCTCTATCTGGCTACCCGTTCTAGAAAGTAACGATGCTTCTCTCGAAAATGTTATTGAAAAAAGAAAGCTTAATGCAATAACCCGTTAAGTGAATTATAATTGAAAGGATGTTAATGAATTTGTAGCTAAAGGATATAGACGATAAGACATTTTGTAGAGAATTTGTTATGGAAAGGAAAGCTTCGTAATTAAGTCTAAATTATCGAATCCTTTTTTACGCTGCAACAAAGTTATCTCTCTGCATCTGGTTAGTAAATAAATATTGATTTGATGAAACTTTTTATTAAAATGGTTTCATCTTGAATCTGAAACAGGTGATTATTATGACAAAGTATGACAAAAAAGCAAACATTAAATCGGTAATCCCGGAAAACAAATTGATGGATGAGATTAATAATCTTGCTGAAAGCATTGTTAATACTGTCCGGGAGCCATTATTAATTTTGGACAAAGATTTAAGAGTAGTTAAGGCGAGCCGTTCATTCTTTAATTTTTTTAAAGTAAACACAGAAGAAACAATCGGTAAACTTATTTATCATCTCGGGAATCACCAATGGGATATTCCTAAGCTGAGAGAACTACTTGAAACAATACTTCCCGAAAAAACAACATTCGATAACTATGAAGTTGAGCATGTTTTTTCTACAATCGGTAAACGCATAATGCTCTTAAACGCACGGCAAATAAAATTGGCTTTTGGAGAAGAGAAAATAATCCTTCTTGCAATTGAAGATATTACAGTACGTAAACTCGCTGAAAACTCACTAACTGAATCAAATCGCTTAACTCATGATTTCCTCGATATTTTATTCAATCGCTCTAATGTTCCAATTATCATCTGGGATTCCAACTCCTTAATTAGCGGCTACAACAATGCTTTTGAGCAATTAATCGGTTACAAGTCGAATGAAATAATCGGTAAAAATCTCGAAATTCTTTTTCCGAATGACAAAATTGATTCCTCGCTCACAATCATAAAAAATAATCTTAACGCTCCAAATCCTG